>JAEMQG010000201.1 GCA_022758935.1 Candidatus Nitrosopumilus sp.
GAATTTTCACCATTAATTATCATTTTGTTTTACAAACTTTGTATCTAACAAGTTGCATATTGAACGATTTTCCTTATGTGCAAGTTCTGAAATTACTTTGTACGTTTCAATGTTTACAGTAACTGTCTTGTGATTTCCATCTGGCATATTGTGGTGAACTATGTTTTTGATAATAAGAAGTGCGCTTAGAATTGTGATAAAACATCACTCTATGAAGTTAGAATCAACTTCCAGTTTAAATTATCCAGAAAAAATAATTCTATTGTAATGTCAGTCATCAGGAGAAGAAATTTATGATTGATTATCCGCAACTTTTGTTACTTGGTGCAATATCTGGGTTTACTATATTTCTAGGTCTCCCATTACCTGCAATAAAGAATTTAAGCTCAAAAGTAAAAGGATTTCTTAACGCATTTTCGTTAGGGATTCTAGTATTCTTAATAATCGACATATTTAGCCATGCCTGGGAATCAACTGAGGATGTTGCAACTGATGCATTTGTAGGAAATGCGTTAGCCGGAGATGCCATAATACATCTTCTTGCATTGTTTGGTGGAATTGCAATTGGATTGTTTGGACTTGTATGGTATGAACATGAAGCAACAATAAAGAGAGTTCCTCAAATATTATCTTTAGAGAATATTAAAAAAGGTGATGCACATCTTCACCAATTATTTCATGAGACAAGTGCATATAGACTTGCAATGATGATTGCAGTAGGAATCGGATTCCATAACCTTAGCGAAGGACTTGCAATAGGACAATCTTATGCTGCAGGTGAGATGGGTCTTGCTCTGCTTTTGGTAATTGGATTTGCAACTCATAATGCTACCGAAGGTTTTGGAATTGCAAGCCCAATTACAGGGCTTTCAAAAAAACCAACGATTAGATTTATGATTTTACTGGGGTTAGTTGGTGGAGGCCCTACATTCATTGGAACGCTATTAGGAAGCTTGTGGTTTTCTAGCATCACGTATATACTATTTTTGTCAATTGCCGGAGGAGCATTAATTTATGTTTCAATGCTGATGTACAATACAGGAAGAAAACACACCAGTAATAGTGTTATCATGATAGGGATCTTTGTTGGGTTATGTGTTGGCTTTTCAACTGATCTTATAGTTCACCTTGGAGAGATATGACTTTTGAATATCCTTGAAACATCATAAATCAGCAGGTGAATGTTAAAAATGCCTATTAAAGATTAGTCACCTGATCTGTCATCTATTTTATTCAAATAATCTCATTTTGAAATAATTAGCCTATAATTGATATATTTTTTAATTCTGTGCTTTCAAATGCGCTCAAATTGGATAATAATGCGTGTTGTAAATTCAGTGTATTCACAGATTTTCATGTTTTGTCATTTAAGATAAGAAGATGCCTCAATTATTGAATAGAAGAAAGTAATAATAACGAATCATATAATTTCAAGTCAATGAATTTCTTGATTTTTCTCAGTTTATCACTTTTGATTTTTATTGCCCCTGCTTTTGCACAAACTCTAGTATATGATGAATCTAATTCTTTACAATATGTTTTAAAATTTGATGATCATGTCTATTCTATTCCTTATGCTGTAAATGCGGATATTCTTGCAATGGCAATTGATCCAGAATCACGATCATTACTAGTAGGATTGGAAAATTCTCAAGATTCTAGATTTGTAATTGAGTTGAAGCATGAGTTGATTAATGCACAAAATAATGACTTTGTAATTTTGGCAGATGGAAAAGAAATCGATTATCAGATAACACCCAATTCTGATAGTTCTGTGTTTACTTTTTTTATTCCTGAATTTACAGAAGAAGTTGAAATTATTGGAACTCACGTAATTCCTGAATTCCCATTTGGCATAATTCTTATCTTTGGAGTTATGATTTCAGGTATAGTTATTTTTGCAAATGCAAAAATACCTTTTTTTAAGTAGTAATTTTATCCAGTTGCTTTAATTCTTTGGCAATTTTAATTTCACGGGCAATTCTTTTACCCATACTCATAGATTCGTTAAAGAGTAATGAGTAGTAGGGTGATCCATCCATGTAGATGTTTGTTCCTGCAACTATTCGTGCTGAAAATTCAAATGCAGTAAATTTTGCATTCTCATCATATACTCCTTCAATACAAAACGGTCCATTCATTCCAGGTGCAACCATTCTTTTAGCGGCATCTACAAAATTGTCACCCATAGTATACACCTCATCTAATAATGATTCCCTTAGAACTATTGGGCTATTTCCAATCACGTTAAATGATGGCACTTTGTCGGTTTTGATCTGTTCTTTTGATGGAATTCTGGCAAGGCCTTCAATATCTGATTCGTGTCTTTGATCAGCACCAAAGAATTCTAATTCGTCTTTAATGGGAGAATAAAAAAATTGCAAATATGCTAAAACTCCGGATGCATATTCTTGAATATACAAAGATTCTTCTTTAGTTATGACACCTTGTGAAATTAATTTATTTCTTTTTACATGGTAATCTTCTTCATTAGCTGCCAAAAAATATCCTTTGCCGCCAGCCGCTCCCTGTCTTTTTACGATTACAAGTTTATCAATATCTCTTGGATTAGCCACGGCCTTTGGAACTGGAAGTTTTGCTTCATGCATTAGTTTTTCTTTCATTATTCTATCCGACTCCCATCTTAGAATCCATTTATTCCCAAAAATTGGAGTTTTGATTGATTCAATTTGTTCAGAATTCATCTGTGCAATTAAAGTTCCATGTGGAACTAGTATTGCACCATTTTGTTGTAAGGTAGATTGACATTTTTGTTCTAAAATTTCTGCAAAAGTGTCTACCAAGAAAATTTCATCTATAAACGAAAATCTACGATATAGCCTTTCACGTTTTTTTTCACAGACTAAAATTGTTTTTAGGCCTTCATCCTTGGCACCTTTTAGGACTTGTAGAGCACAATGAGATCCTAGTGTTGCTATTGCCGTCAATGCGATGTATTTTCTACTTTAACGTACTTTATGAACTATGTGTGGATGATACATATTGAAATATTTCATCAATTAGTTCTGCACTTAATTCAGATTTAATATCTTCTGGGATTACCTTTAATACAAAATCATACATGTTTGTATTTTTTGGAAGACTTTCTCTTTCCTGATATAACGAATATACTGCAATCCCATTGGATATTAATGCGATGATCTTTTCTTTATTTGTCAGAGACATTGTTTTTCTAAATAACTTGTACTAATTTAATGTAAATCAAAAAATAGGATGTTTTAGAAATTATAATGATGATTTGCTTAGATCTGCCGTAATGTACAATACGTGTGTAGTTTGCCTTGCTTGACCATAAAGAGTTGCGTGGCCTATTGATTCACCATGTACTTCTGCCGTTTTTTCATGTGATTCTTGCGATGCGTGATAGCCAACAAAGACGGCTACAATGATAAAGGTTGCAATTACTAATGCCATTAATAGATCCAACTTACTCTAGATTGAAATATTTTCTGATGATAAATGTTACTTTTTTACTGGTTAGTGGGTTGAAAATTATAAAAACAGAGTATGGAACACAAAATTTTAAAATAAAAAATATTGGAGTATTTAATTTTTTGAAAATTATACAGTTATGCATCTAATTTAGAAAAAAGTGGATAGAATCGTATTAATTAAGATTTTTTTAAACCCCATTTAAGTGCAAATTCTTCTTTGGTGATCGGAATTCTTGATTTACACTTTACGCATCTACGGATTCTAGTGTACTTGGAAAATCTCCAAACATGAGGTTCGCTTTTTTGATGACAGTTCATGCTTTTGTATCTTCTTACTAGTATTTAGGAAAAAACCATTCTCAATGAACAGATTGTGTCCTGATTAAACTATGAGTGAATCCAGACACATAGTGTGTAAAATGGAATGCGGTTCTCCAAAAAATTAATTACACCATGACACAGCAATTTATTAAATTATGATAAAAACAGAACTTGGTCCATTACGTAGGTCTCATTATTCTAACGAATTGAATCCCTCTATGGATGGCTTGGAGGTAACAGTGATGGGGTGGGTCGTGACAATAAGGGGACACGGAAACATTAGTTTTGCTACAATTAGGGACAAAAATGGAGATATTCCAATCGTTGCCAAAAAAGGGGATTGTCCTGACGAACTACGTGAAAAATTATCCATACTAAAGGCACATTCTTCGGTTGCAGTTATTGGGAAGATTAAATCTTCTGAAAAAGCTCCCACTGGATTTGAGATTATTCCCACTGAACTACGAGTATTTTCAAACGTTGAGAAAATTCCTCCCTTTGAGCCTTTGGCAAAAACTGTCAAAAATATTGATACCAGATTAGAGGTGCGACCAATTGATCTTAGACGTAAATCATTACAGCATATTTTCAATGCAAGAAGTCATGTACTCAAATCAATTAGAGATTATTTCTATCAGCAAAACTTTACAGAAATAAACACTCCAAAAATGATAGCAACTGCAACTGAAGGAGGTGCTGCGTTATTTCCTATATTTTATTACAATAAAGAGGCATTTTTAGCTCAAAGTCCACAATTGTACAAAGAACAATTGATTATGAGTTTTGAAAAAGTTTTTGAAATTGGACCTATTTTTAGGGCAGAGCCCTCTAGGACCAATAGACATTTGGCAGAAGCAATATCAATCGATTTGGAAGAAGCTTTTGTTGATTACAATGATGTGATGAATAGGATTGAAGAAATTATAAAAATATCAATAAACGCGGTGATGGATTATGCAAAAAACAATTCAGACGTAGAATTTGTTATTCCACCAATCCCTGAACACATTCCAAGGTACTCTTATGATGAATTGGTAGAAAAAATGCAAAAAGCGGGAGCCAAAATGGAGTGGGGTGATGATCTGTATCCTTCAAATCTTCAGAAGATTGGCGTGGAGGGATTTTATTTTATCAAAGATTGGCCTTTGGGTCCAAAGCCCTTTTACGTAAAAGATAGTAAAACAAATCCAAAAATTTCGGAATCCTTTGATCTGATGTTTGGAGATTTAGAATTATCTTCGGGTAGTACAAGAATTGAGAAACGACATGAGATTGAAGAGAGAATGAAAAACAAGGGAATGAAAACCGATGCGTTTGAGTATCATCTAGGAGCATTTGATTATGGCATGCCTCCACATGCCGGGTGTGGTATTGGCTTGGAGCGGCTCATTATGGCCCTTACAGGCACAGAAAACATCAGAGATGTTACATTTTATCCAAGAGATGTCGATAGATTAACACCGTAGGTGATTTGAAAATGGTATCTCGAAAAGAAATAGAACATGTTGCAAAATTAATGAAAATTGAAATTGATGATCCCACAATCTATGAAAGTGTAGATAAAATGATAGGATATTTTGATATTTTAGATTCAGCAGGTGTTGAATCTGAAGAAATAACTGTCAGGGAAATTCCAATTACTAGCTTGAGAGAAGACAAGTATATTCCATCAGATGAAAGACTAATTGAAAAACTCAATCACTATAAAGGGACCTATGTCAGAGCGCCAAAGATGGTTTAATTGAATTTAAAAATTTCAGCTCTACAATTTACTAGGGATGTAAAATCTGGAAACATTTCCGCCGAAGATTTCGTTGCAAAAACAATGGAACAAATACAAAACGTGGATGACAAGCTACATGCATTTTTATCATTAAATGATAAGGCAATTGATCAAGCAAGAGAGATCGATAAAAAAATAAAATCAGGTCAAAGAATTGGACAATGTGCAGGCATGCCAATTTCCATTAAAGATAACATTTGCATCAAAGATACCAAAACAACATGTGCATC
>JAEMQG010000092.1 GCA_022758935.1 Candidatus Nitrosopumilus sp.
CGTGTATCTTCTGATAATCTGCAATATCTTTCACTACAAGATACGGTAGAGATGGCAAAAAAAGTCGGTGGTGAGAACCACGGTTTTAGGTTCATTCAACTCCCATTCAACATGTACTATGATCAAGTATTACTGGCAAAAAATCAAACACTTGATGGAAATCTTGTCTCTGCACTGGAAGCTGCAATTGCATTGAATATTGGTGTATTTACCAGCGTGCCGCTAATGCAAGGAAGACTGTTGTCTCCTGGGGCAATGCCTGAATTCAATGATCTAAAACCATCTATTCGTGCATTACAATTTATTCGCTCTACACCTGGGGTCTTAGCCCCCCTTGTCGGACAAAAATCCCCTCAACACGTATCTGAAAATCTCGAAATCATGAAAATTCCACCAATGCCTGAGGATGAATTTCTTGCATTAGCAAAAAAATTGACCTTGTAAATGAGTTCTATTCTAAAATACATTATTTCATAAAAAATTAATAAACAGGCATCTGTACATCAATAGAAGAATTTGTCTGCCAAGATTTTAGATTACAATAAAATTTGCAACGATGTCAAGTCTCTTGACCCCAAGATCAGATTTGCAGGTGTAATTAATGAGCGAGGCAGATTGATAGCTGGCGGCATGAAAGAAGATGTAGAACCTCTAGAAAATGAAAAAGATGATGAGATGATTTTCATGGAACTTGCATTAAGAGTAAAAATGAGAAAGGAATTTGACAAACAACTGGGCCATGTAAATTTTGCATTAGCATCAAGGGAACGTGCACTTGCAATTAGTTTCCCAATAAATAATGATATTTTGTATGTTGTCTCAGAGCCTGATTCCGATTATGGGATACTTCCAAAAAAAATACTGGAAATACTGTACAAGTAATTCTAATTCATTTTTTTTGTTATCTAATCATGCATCTCTGTTCTGTATGAGACATTAAATCTATGATCTACAATTTGACAAAAAAAGAGTAGGGAAATATTTTAACTATTAAACTAGACAAAAAGGATACCGTGGCACTAGACGTTATTCTAATCTTTGATGCAAAAACTAGTTCCTCATGTGTATCTATAAATAGAATCATCGAGTGAAAAATTCGTGCCAGTAGATCCAGTTTGCGGAATTGAACTTGATGCAGAATTAGCTGTCACACATGATTATGAAGGAAAGAAATTATATTTTTGCTGCAATGGTTGCAGAAAAATTTTCATAAGAAAACCAAGAAAGTGGAAGAAAAATATCTAGATAGGGAATGCTCCGCACATACGACAAAACTTTGAATCTTCCACACTGAAATTACAGTAAGGACAAGAATTTATTCCATGTATTTTTACCGGTATGTCGTACAGCTTCCTGTAGACCTCATAATAGTGCATAGATTCTTTTGTTCTAATCATTATCCCATCCTTTTCTTTAATTTTCATTTTCTTTTTTAAAAACACTTGATCACTTATCACCGAATCAAATAGATTTGATAGTCCTGCAGTTCCAGAGCCGTCTTGCATTGGCGATTTTTCTCTCCAAGTAATTTGTTGAGGTATTTTCCCTTCAAAGGTTTTACGGAGAATCCACTTTCCATGTCTTTTATTACCTTCATCTCTTATTTTGAGATTTGAAGGAATTTTCTTTGCAAATTCTACTATCTCTTTATCAAGAAATGGGGATTCTACAACAACTCCAAGGGCATTACCAATTTTTTGAGTTGGAAAATGCATTACGGAGCATATTCTTTGAATCTCCTTATCTAGTTCATCTTCAGATTTGTTTATCAAAAAACTATATCCTGCAAACAGCTCATCTGCGCCGTCTCCTGTTATTATTCCTGCACTGTTTTGCTCCTTTGCCCATTTTATTGCCAAATACATTACTACATTATTTCGTATTTCTATGTCGTTAAAGTTTTTTAGAATTTTTATCGTATCTTCTATGGCCCTTAAAATATCCTCAGTACTAACTTGATTAATTGTTAGTGGAATATTGAATTCCTTTGAAACCCTCTGACAATATACAAGATCATTTGCAACAAAGTCTTTTGCTATGATTGCTATGGCGTTTGGCTTTTTTTCTTTTAAGAAATATGCAATGATTGTACTATCCAATCCTCCTGATAATGCAATCGTGTTTGATCTACAAGAATCACATGATTCCTTTAGCATCTGATACAATTTTTTGGAAATGTCTTCCAACAACTAGAGCATGTTTCTGAAATTAAAATAGGTTGGCCTAATTAATTTTTAATTCATAATTTAGGCATTTGTCTCTATTGCAAACTTTAAATCCTTTATGACAACTTTGTGGATTAATGTTGCTCCCTGCAGAAATTGAATCAAAATCTCTAATCCCTGCGTTAAGAGCTATTCTTGCAAAAAAACTAGCAGAAGATCATAGTATTCGTGAAGACGAAATCTCAAAAATGCTGGGTGTTACACAAGCAGCCGTGAGCAATTACATCCGTGGAACACGTGGTGACCCATCTTTGATTGCAAAGCTTTTGGCAGAAAAGCAAGTTGCCACTTTGATTAATGAATTAACTGATAATCTATCGTCTGATATGGCCTATACTCCATCAAGCCTCTCAAAATTCATTGGTCTTTGTAATTATATTAAATCAAGTTTGTTAATTTGTGAAATTCATCATAATCTTGAATCTAACATTGATGAAAAAATTTGTAAGGAATGCGAAAACATGCTCCTAAAAGGGCCTGGAAGCGTTTACTAGAATTTAATTAAAATTATTTCAATATTTGAAGTCATACTTCCAATACCTGCAGCAGCTTCTGTATCAAGTTTGATTTTTTCAACTTTTGAATTTCCATGCATCATCTTTTCTGTAATGATGTTTGCAACAGCAACTGCATTTGGAATAGAATTTCCAACTGCTCTGAGAATGACCCTCTTTTTGTTTCCAAGTATCGGTAACAGATCTATGGCTGATTGCATGACCGGGTCATTTCTAATGTAAACTATGGTGTCTTCAGATTTATTGATCTGCTCTAGACCATGTTCTTGTTTAATCTCTTCCATGAGCATTATTCAACAATTTGCAATTTTGTGTTCTATTAAGTTTTATCGACGATTGATTCACTTAATCAAAGTAATCAATTGGTATATTTTGATAATCTCCGTTTGGAAGCACTCTTCTAATGGTAATTGGTATTACTCTTTGTTCCAACTCTTCCATTGCGATATCTAGTGAAATTCTTGCAGTTTTTGGAATTGGGATAAATGGTGGTGCACCTAAAGATAATTGTAACGCTCTTGCACCCATGATTCTTGCTTTTTCAAATCTTGTCATTGTTGGAGGCCCAATTGTTATTTTGCCTTTTTCACAAGGAATCTCTATTGGCTCATGTTCTTCAATTGTTTCAACCACCTCTCTATTTTCGATCTCTTTGATTCTTTTTTCAAGCGCATCTTGTTGTTTTTCAGTTAATGGTTCAAGCCCTTCATTTTTCTCAATTAATTTTCGGTAAGTATCCAATGCTTTGTTTAATCCTGTGTTTACCTCAACATCGCCTTCGAAAACTTCTTCTACTTCTGGAGCTTCTACAAATTCTTCCGGCTCTTCAACAATTAATTCTGGTTCGTTAGGATCCGACAAGTACAGAAATTCTTTTAAAGCGTTATATAATCCAATAATTCTAAAGTTTGAATTGAGTTCTTCATCAGTCTCCAAAAAAAAGTTGGTTTTAGAAATTATGGGAAAATCAAAGATTCCAATTGATCTAAAACGTCACTTATCCCCCCGAACAGTCGGCGCAATAATGAGGTCCTTACCATTGGAGGGACATGCACATTTTCTAGGAAAAAACATTGTTTATTTTGAATCCGTAGTTGACTCCGGAACTGAAAGAGCTAAAAAAGAATTCAAAAAGGGAGATGTTGCATTTTTTTCATCTGCTGGAAGTATGTGTTTTTTTATTGAAGACACATCTCCTGGAAAAATAATGACACCAATTGGAAAAATATTGGAAAACATAGAATCGTTAAAGAATGTAAAATCCGGAGATGTTTTTCGTCTCTACGAAGAAACTGGTTGATAGATATGATGACCACTATATCCACCAACGCGTTTAACCAATCCCTTCTTTGTCAAATCTATTAGAAATGCATTTGCTGCGGAAATTTTAACACCTGTCTGTCTTGCAAGATCATGCATTGTTATTACTTTGGCATTTTGTATTATTTTCATTGCTTCTTTTTCATTTACCATGACTGTGATCTCTGCTTTACGTGCTCCGCCCTCTCCCTTTTCTTTTCTACCTTTTTTTGAATCCTTTGAATCCTTTGATCCTTGAGTTTTATCTTGCTTGGCCGCAGTAACTTTTTTTGTTCCACCCATAATCTGAGAAAAAAATATTCCTCTTATAAACGATGTATAATACATAAATCAAAAATGGATTCATACTTTTACAGAACAAAATCTAGTCATATCTGCCTACAAAAATTTCAAATATAAATAACATCTTGATTCTATCTAATCATGGGTGTTATTTCCAAAGGTGCAAAATGTAATGTTGAGGGTTGCGAAAAAGAAGGCGCCCGTTCATTAAACACCGCCAAAGTAGAAAATGCCGGCTTGCGTGTAAACTCTGCTGGTAAAAAGACTGTTCTCTGCAAAGATCATTACAAAGAATGGAAAAAAGAATCTAAAGATGATAGGGACCTAGAACGTGCTCGTTTTAACAAGTTTTAGTTTTTCTTAATTTTCTTTACTTTTTGTTTATAATCCCTTTCTAGATTTTTTAATGACTCTGCTGTAATTTTTCATAAACCCCAACTAGTCTTTTATACAGTTTTTTTTGATTTTTGATTAATAATGACACACAGTGTAAAAATCGAGAATGCTACTGTGTTGTCTACATAAACTCTTATCATGTCATGACGAGCATCTTGAACTTTACCCCATCTTTTTTCTTCCTACAAAGTTGCACCTGATAATTCAACAGTATCTAGTTTTGCGTTTGTGATTTGCATGACATATTACATCAAATCAGTTCTTTGTAATATTTGATCTAAAAGTAGATTTTTGTTTTACAGTGTTTTTGTAGCGGCTTCACCAAGTTCAGTCATTTCTGATTTTTTTGAATTATATGAATTGATACTTACTCGATTATTTTTTTACAAAATCGAGCCTGAACACTTTACTATGTATCTGTGAACTGCCAAGTTTATTGCCAATGAAGAATCTTTCATATGTGAGAGCAATATACCGATAACACAAAATGAATATTGTTGATATGCATAATCCACAGCGAGTAAACCGAAAGCCCGATGATTTTAAAGTATTATTTTCTTTAGGTACGTTTGTAGATCAAGGATTTTCCATACATAAAGTTGAACTACGTTTGTATTTGGAAAAAAATGATGAGAAATTAGGATCTTATTCCCTGATTACATCATTTGTGGAAACTGACAAGGGTTCAGTAGAGATGATTTACGATGAAGGATTTCGTGGAGAAGACACACTTAACCGCACTGTGCAATTTTTAACATCACATTTGGGAATATCTGGATTGATTTTGAGATCAGTCATTACGCTAAAAGAGCAAATCGAAAAAAACAAAATATGATATTAATAGTGTTTTATCTAGCATTTGTCCTCCCGAACTCTGGAAATTATAACAAATGTATCAATATGAATAAATTTTAACTCTAAAAAAATAACGTGATTTAAATATTTGAGAAATACTGTGTGTAATTTTCTTGCGGTTATTTTTTTATCATACCATATATTGAATTGTATTTGATTCAAAATGTAAGACATACGAATTTACACTAGTGTTTACTTTAGATTTCTCGCATCTTTATTTTTTAGGGAATTGGGTTTTTTATCACTATTTTTGATGTTTCGTTCAATATTTTTGAAGA
This sequence comes from Candidatus Nitrosopumilus sp., assembly GCA_022758935.1. GTDB lineage: Archaea > Thermoproteota > Nitrososphaeria > Nitrososphaerales > Nitrosopumilaceae > Nitrosarchaeum. The sequence goes on from JAEMQG010000092.1 coordinate 5,872, forward strand.
TACAACTTCTGCTCCGGACACTACATCTTTTCCTTCCACTTTAGAAATAATTTCCTTGGCTGAATCGATAGTTTGTTCAACTCTGGGCTTTGCTAAATCAAAAATATTTGTGAATAAAAATACAATAACTATGGCAACTACTGCTATTCCAATTCCGATATACATTCCGCTTGAGCCCATACTGTACAATTTTTCTAATATGTTGTATTTTAATGGTTCTGATATGTTTTTTATTTCAGAGTTTTGGACGAATTTTACTCCATAACCAAATCCCTTTTTTAAAATAATTTAGAATTTACAATCTTTTGAAAATTCATTATTACTGAAATTTTATAACTTGAAGATGTATTCATTCTACAAGATTCTTTGTTCATCCTAAATGAAACAAAAACAAGAATTACTTTAATTATGTTATCTATTTGCTATTTAGAAATAAGGTGTGATGATTTTCTACCTCTGGTCTGTAACAATGTTTCATTATTTTTGTTTATCATATTAACAATGTAAAAAACATGTAGAAATTACTTCTCTTCAAGACACTGCAATGTGATATTAAATATGCTAGAAATTTGGGAAAACATCTTTTATATTAATTGGTGAAAAATAAGACGTAATCAATCCCACCACTTAAAAAATACTTGATGGGGCGACTATATTTATTGAAGTTGACACTCTTCACATTTTTTCATACTGCGCTCAGAACGAGTCTCTAATTCTAGATGGCATTCTTTGCAAATTATTCTGTTTCTCATATTTCTCTCATTTCGCAAATTTATTTTAATGATTTTATGCACTTTTGACTAACTATTGCTTAGCATGAAATTAACAAGATTGTTTCTCTAATAATTGAAAATCAGTACTTTTAGAAATTTGCACTAAAATAGTTTTTTTGAATAATTCTGGATAACTATGCATAGATAAAAGTACAAAACTATAATCGTAGTGTGCCAAAAGCTCTTGATAAGCTCTGAAACAGATTCACATGATATCAAACCGTGAGGTCTGACAAGAGATCGTCCTGTTTCTCGGCGACAATATATTGCGTTTTTAACTAAAAAGGAACACGTATAATTTGTTAGACAAATGATAATGATCGCAGATTACTTTGTGATCTTAACCTGTTCAATTCATACTTTGATCATCCCACCAACCTGATCCAGATTCTTAACCAAGACGAGTAGAAATTGTTTTTTTCAATTGACGATACACCTGTCAGTAAAAATTAGGCATGCTTCAAGTCGTCTGTTCTGAAAATATTTAGTAAATTAGCCAAAGATTTAATTCAATTATTGTTTGGTTTGAAACTGTGCGTATCTTACAACTACACTGTGACAGCATAGAATACACTCCCACAAAAAAGGAGATAAAAAGTGCTGAAGATATTACTCCTGAAACAAAGAAATTAGAGGAGGTGGTTGTCGCATTTGTAGCCATTGAGCAAGGCGATGATTCTTCTGTTGCACAAAATGCAATATCTCAAATTAAAAATTCAATGCAAAAAATAGGCTGTAAAAAATTACTATTGTATCCATATGCTCATCTTAGCTCCAATCTATCTTCTCCGATTACTGCATTAGCACTAATAAAAGAAATGGAGTCATCTGCATCTGGTCTTGAAGTTTCCCATTCTCCTTTTGGCTGGACAAAATCGTACCAAGTTAAAGTCAAGGGACATCCTCTTGCAGAAAGCTCCAAAGTAATAACAAAAGAAAATACGGACAATAAAGTTGAGGGTGAAGAAAAGGAAATGACTTCTGAAGCACTAAAGGGTGAGTCTAAGATTACCTCTTATTGGAAAATACTTTCACCTGACGGAACCCTATCCAATATTGGAGATTTCAATTTTTCAAATTATAAAAAACTTGAAGTACTTGCAAAATACGAATCTGCAAAAAAGCGAGCAGTTGATGAACCGCCACCACATGTGGCGTTGATGAAAAAAATGGCAATTGCAGATTATGAGCCAGCCTCTGATTCTGGAAATATGCGATTTTTTCCAAACGGCCGTTTAATTAAGTCCCTTATTGAAAGATATGTAACGGATAGAGTCAAAGAGTACGGTGGATACGAAGTTGAAACCCCAATTATGTATGATTCTCATCATCCAAGTATGGTTAGTTATTTTAATCGATTTCCTGCAAGGCAATATAATATTGATTCAGAAGGCAAGAAACTCTTTTTAAGATTTGCAGCCTGTTTTGGGCAATTTTTGATGGCAAATGACTATCAAATGTCCCACAAGAATTTACCTTACCGTCTATACGAATTAACTCGATATAGTTTCAGACGTGAACAATCAGGCGAACTTGTTGGACTGAGGCGATTACGCGCATTTACAATGCCTGATTGCCATGCCTTTTGTAAAAACATTGAACAATCAATCCAAGAAATCAAAATTAGATTTGATTTATCTCGCGATGTTTTAAAAGAACTTGGAATTGAAAGCTCTGATTATGAAATGGCTATTCGATTCACCGAAGATTTC
>JAEMQG010000196.1 GCA_022758935.1 Candidatus Nitrosopumilus sp.
AGTAGCTGCTTTTTTTGCAGGTTCGTATACCGTCTTAAAATCAGAGGAAACATCAAAGATCGAATTAAACGATGCAATAAAAAAACTTGAATCAAAAATTTCTAATAATCAGCCAAGTGGTCTGCAGGACGTGAAACCAGTTAAAGTATCCATAGATGATGATCCGATAATAGGAAGTGCTGATGCACCAATTACCATTGTAGAATTTTCAGATTTCCAATGTCCATTTTGTTCTAGATTTCAGATACAGACATTACCACTAATTCTAGAAGAGTACGTGAATACAGGAAAAGTAAAGTTTGTGTATAGAGATTTCCCAATACAAAGTAGTCATCCTAATGCAATGCCCGCAGCTGCAGCATCAGAATGTGCGCATGAGCAAAACAAGTATTGGGAATACCACAATGCGTTGTTTGAAAGACAACAAATTTGGAATAATTTGGAACTTTCAGATTCCATAGACACATTCAAAAAAATTGCAGCAGAGCTAGGATTGAATGGAGACCAATTCAACTCTTGTCTTGATTCAGGAAAATACATCGAAGAGATCAATAAAGATCTAGTGGATGGAACCAATTATGGAGTAACTGGGACACCTGGATTTTTCATTGGAAATGAAAAGAATGGATTTGTAAAATTAACTGGAGCTCAACCTTTTGAGGCATTCAAGAAAATAATTGATTCTCAATTAAACACATAAGAAATAAGAACAAGCGTTTATTAGACCAAAAAAGAACAATTGAATATCGGAATAATGACGAGTAGGCAATGAGCTTTTTCGTCATTGCTTAAGAGAAGAAAAAAATGACAAAATTTAAAGATTTAGGATTAAAAGAAGAGATACTGAAAGGAATCCACGAGATGGGATTTGATGAAGCATTTCCCATTCAAGAAGCAGTAATTCCAGTGTTACTTACAGGTAGAGATGTCATAGGACAAGCTCACACAGGATCGGGCAAGACTGCAGCTTTTGCATTAGCTATGCTTCAGGAGATAAAACCAAAAAAAGGCATCCAGGGCTTGGTCATGGCACCAACAAGAGAGTTGGCAATGCAAATTTCTGGCGAAATAAAGAAATTTGGCAAGTACACAGGAATTAGAGTAGCAACAGTATACGGAGGTCAAGGGATGGGATTACAACTAGATGCATTAGACAGAGGAGTAGAGATAGTTGTCGCAACTCCGGGCAGGTTAATTGATCATCTTAAGCGTGGCTCAATTGAGCTTGGAGATATCACCCACATAGTGTTAGATGAAGCAGATACGATGTTAGATATGGGATTTATTGAGGATATTCAATTTATTTTAGATCTTGCTCCAGAAGAGAGAGTAATGTCATTGTATTCGGCAACAATGCCAACCACAATCCTTAGACTTTCTGAAGAATACTTGAAAAATCCAAAACAGTTTCTTCTTGATGCAGATGATCTTAGCGGAGAAGGAATAGAACAATCATTTCTAATTATCAAGGATAGAGACAAAATGAAATATCTCATTGATTTTATCAAACCAATTAAAGGTCAAATCATAGTTTTCTGCTCTACAAAATACAGGACCCGTGATGTTGCCAAATTCCTTCATCAAGAAAAATTTGATACCGTAGCAATCGAAGGTGACATGTCTCAGAGTAGGCGAGAGCAATCAATGTCAAAATTCAGAAGTGGTAAGGTAGACATTCTTGTTGCAACAGATGTTGCTTCAAGAGGAATTGATGTGCCAAGAGTAGAACTAGTAGTAAACTACGATGTTCCAAATCAAGAAATGGTTTATTTTCACAGAATTGGAAGAACGGCAAGAGCAGGTGCAAAAGGAAGAGCAATCACACTAGTATCATATTCATCCGTAGGAGATTGGAATTTAGTTAAGCGTCAGATTAAGGTAGATTTGAAAGATTTGAATAAAGAAATGGGAATAGAAATTTCAATTCCAGATCCATTAAAGAGACAATCCCCATCTAGAAGATACGGTGGATCTCAATCAAGATCTGGATATTCCAGAGGTCCACGTTATGGAAGCTCTGGAGGATATGGAAAATCTGGCGGATATGGAAAGTCTGGAGGTAGTGGAGATGCAAGAGACGACAGAGGCGGTGGAAAAAAGAGATACGGAGACCGTAGTAGTAAAAACAGCTATGGTGGCCGTAGCAGATGGTAACAGTGTAAAACTTAAAGACAAGTATTAGTACAATTACTCTAAGAAAAAATAATGAATGTTGGATTTATTTTATTAAATTGTGATCTCGGTGCAGAAGAATACATCGTAGAAGAGTTAAAACAAATGCCTGATGTTAAAAATGCATATCTCACTTTCGGCGCATATGATGTAATTGCAGAGATCAATTCAAAAGACAATACAGAATTTGGGAAAACAGTTGCAGCCATCAGAAGATTGTCAAGGGTGATCAGTACAATGACATTAAATGTCATAAACTTCGAATAATTGTTATAGGAGAAAGTTAGATTCATTTCAAAATGGAAAAAATAGATTACGAAGGAATTGTTTGGGCAATTAATCATAATAATCCAGAACCCCTTGTGGAGCACGCCTTGCATACACTTGAAATGCACGGTGTAAAAAAAGAGGACATTCAGCTAACAGATGCCCCAGACAATGTCAAAGTTGGTGCAATAGTAGTTGAGATTTGGCCTTATCATCTGGATGTTGCAAGAGTGAGAACAATTAGAAATGAGTCATTTATCAGCGGTACCGTTATGACAATTGAACTGAAGTTAAATGAAGAGGGTAACTATACAGATTAATTTTGAAAAAATCAAAGAAACAAAACATTGTACTGATATCTGTAGCCGTAATTATCATAGGAGCCATAATTAGCTATAATTATTCAGCGGAACAAACCAGACAAAAAGGATTCAACTTTGGTAATGAATTACAACAAATTCAAGAAAATGTCAAGCAGGCCCAAATTGAGTTTAATTCAAAAATAACCCAGTGGAAGGAAGGAGATTTGAATCAGCAGGAGTTGATAAAATTTTCAGACAATCACGTTAAAAAATTAGAAGAGATCATTACAAAATACGATATTTTAACGCCACCAAAACAATTTGCTCCTTCAGTAGAGTTATTCAAACTCTCAACACAATCACAATTAGAGAGCGATAAAGAATTCATTGAGGGCATAAAAACAGAGGATGAATCCCACTACATTAGATCCGATTCATTATTACAAGAATCATTTGAGTATGAGATGACGGCCTTAAGTGAATTCAATGCTGCAAAAATAGGATTAAAATAAAAATTAAACAAAAAAAATTAATACATCTAAAAAGCGATTCATTAAATCGTAAATTAAAATCAGCATATTTCTACATAATTAGAAATTATAAAATTAAAAGGAATCATGTAATTTAGTAGGTATTAGTATTACAATAGTAACATAGCATAGTTTTGTATCGTGTGTAGTATGAATTGTAATGAGGCATAATTCAGTTAAAATTATAACAGATCTAATTCATGAACCTGATTCAATATTGGTAAAATTTCTTTTAGAATTTCTGCTTTATCTAATGATGTGGGTTTTGAAAACGTAATTGGGAATGTGATTGTCAACATGTCTTGATCAGTGTGAGATATTCTAATAGAATGATCAGCATTGTGAGTTTTAGAGATAAAATCTCGCCATTTTTTTAAATGTAGTCCGACACGATTTACTTGAGCATCTAATGCATCAATATCAATATCTAAATCAGAATCAAATAATCCAAATTTAACCATCGGAACCATAAGAAATCCTCCTAAAATTGTATCGTGATTTTTTAACTTCTGAGAAATAATTTCTGCTGAGTTTTCGTTTGGAAAAATATCACCGTAATCAGGATCAAAGTATCCAGCTATGAGTTTTTTCGAATCAAATATTCGAAAATATTCACCATCTAGATCTAATTTCCACAATAAGTAGATAGTGGATTATAAATAAATAAACAATTTTTTAGGGTAGTTAAATAAATAAGAATGAGACTAAAAACAATGGCAATTTCTAAAGAAAATAAAGATTTCATAGACAGCTTAATTGATTATTATATTAATGAGTCAGAGTCATACAGACAAATTGCAGAAAACTTTGTTCCAGAAATAGCATCTGTTCCAGATACAACGTTTGGAATAATTACAGGATGTGTCTATTCAGGATTTTTACAATCTTACCAAAATCAAAAACAAGCGCCAGGATTAGAAGACATCAAAGAATTCAACAAAATTCTAAAGAGTCGTGCCCCATTAATCAAAAAAGCCATTCTTGAACCACAGTATCAAATGAGAGAAATAAATAATTCAAAATCAAAATGATGCAGGAGTGTAATAAACAGATAAACTAGTGGATTGGATTCAGTATTGATGCCGTATGCAATATCGAATGTTAAACAATAGTGCATATGAAAGTATTTCCACATGATCAATCTAGAAATAGGTGTGAAATGACATACTCGATTAAAACAAGATAGCAAAGATTTCTGACCATCGGTTTTCAAAAATTATTAAATTAGTTACAGTTTAATTGAATTATCAGTACTCAAAGAACATGAAAGTAGATGGAAGTAAAATTATCTTTGGTTTAGGAGTAGCATCGGCAGTAATAACTGCAATAGTAGCACTCTATTTTTCAATACGTTAAAGATAAATCATCTTGTTTTATCACTAACATGATGGCAGCAGAAGATGATTTCAAAATTACACAAATAATTGATAATGGTCAAATTGTGCAATTGACACTTATTGAGAATGTAACGACTGAGCCAATATCACAAAAACAAATGATCATAGACAATGTTTCAAGGAAACTCGATGCTGAAACAAAAGAGCAGGTCATGCCATTACTTGAAGCAATTTTACAAGCTCAGCCAACAATAAACATTAAAAGCTACCAACAAACTCAAATTACAATTGCAATGCCAAGATCAAGATATGAAAAAATTGGCAGGCCCCAAGTTGGAAATGTAATTACAATAAATCTGAAAAGAATCTAAATATGCGAATCTATTTGATCAATAGATTTCAAAGGTAATGAACAGGAAAAATTCTTACAAATATAAACAGAAGTTTCATTATCAAAGATTTTTCCTCTAAAAAATGTGAATTTTGTAAGTTTTTCTAATTGAGATTTATTAGATATTGCAACTAATATTGATTCGGGCATGAATTTTGTAAAAAGATGCTTACAAATTTCAGAATTTTCAGAATTAACAATTGTAATTTCAGTTGGCTTTTCTAAATAAGCATAAATCGTATTTAGTAAATAACCAAATCCAAATGGATTTTCAGCTGCAATTTGAGCCTGAGATTCCATAATTTGAGTCGCAATTTCTAAGAATTTTTCTTTTTGAGTTAAATGATATAATCTAAGCATCACAAAACATGAAACAGAATTGCCAGATGGTAATGATAAATCATAATTATTTTTTGGTCGTATAATCAATTTTTCATGATTGTCAGAGGTCATGAAAAAGCTGTTAGTTTCAGAGTCCCAAAAGTGATCTACCATATAACATCCCAACTTTAAAGATAAATCCAAATATTTTGATTCTGGTTCAATTTCAAATACGTCAAGTAAAGCATTCGCAAAATAAGAGTAATCTTCCAAGTACCCATCTATTTTTGCAGTATTATTTTTGTAGGTTCGTAATAATTTATCTCCATCAAAAAGATTTTTTTCGACAAAAAATATGCATTTTTTTGCAGCATCCAGATATTTTTTTTGGTTAGTTACTCGGTATCCTTTAGCAAAGGCCGTAATCATCAATGAATTCCAAGAAGTGAGAATTTTGTCATCCAATCCAGGATGGATTCTTTTAGACCTGACATCTAACAGTTTTTTATAACAATTGGTAATAATTTCTCGAATATTGTCCTCAGAAATGCCAAAATGAAAGGAAACCGCCGAGATATTGATATTGTTACATAGAATATTATCACCTTCCCAATTTCCGCCATCAGTCACATCATAGTATAAACAAAAGAGATTAGCATCATCACCAAGAATTTCATTGATTTCACTTTTCTTCCACACGTAAAATTTTCCCTCTATACCTTCGGAATCAGCATCATATGCAGAAAAAAATCCACCGTCAGCAGACATCATTTCCCGCAATACGTAATCTAGTGTCTTATTGAGAATTTCAAGATAGAATGGATCTTTTGTAATTTGATATGCTTCAGCATAATTTACAGGAATTAAGGCATTATCGTAAAGCATCTTTTCAAAATGAGGAACTAGCCATCTTGCATCGGTAGAATATCTATGAAATCCTCCTCCGATTTGATCAAATATTCCACCTTTTGCCATTTTATTCAAAGTTTTAAGCCCAAATTCGTTGAATTTTGAGAGTCCAGTGAGTTTTGCGTATCTAAACAAAAAGGACACATTGGCGGCGTTTGGAAATTTTGGTGCAGAGCCAAATCCACCATATGAGGGATCACCTAGTTGAAATAGATTCATAGCTGCCTCATCAAGAATTGTTCTTTCTAGTTTTGTTGTAATTTTTACAGTTTCTGTTTTTTGTAACGCTCCAAGAAAATTATCAGCTGCTTTTTCAATATCTTTTGGTTTTTCATTCCATGCTTGTCCTAATTGTCTAATGATGCTTCCAAAACCTTGGCGACCATAAGAATCTAAAACAGGAAAATAAGTTCCCACATAGAACGGTTTTTGGGAGGGAGTAAGAAAAACACTCAAAGGCCAACCACCTTGTCCGGTCGCTATCTGACATACTTTTTGGTAAATATCATCAATGTCAGGTCGCTCCTCTCTATCAACTTTAATGTTTACAAAAGTGTCATTCATAAATTTTGCAACCTCCTCATTTTCAAATGATTCATGCGCCATAACATGACACCAATGACATGCGCTGTATCCCACGCTTAGAAATATTGGTTTGTTTTCATCTTTTGCTTTTTTTAGTGATTCGTCATTCCAGGCATACCAATTAACAGGATTGTGTGCATGTTGGATTAAATACGGACTGGTTTCATTTATGAGGTTATTTTCTTTCACAATAAATCACTTGTCCGATAGTATTTGTACTTAATCGACATAAAATTAGTAAAAGATTCCTTTTCCTTCTTCTAATTCATATATTCTGACATTGATTTTACCCAATAATTTCACTTTAGATTTATGAGCTTTTTTGTTATGACTGTAGTCTTTTTTTTCTATTAATTCTTGTAGTCGTTTGAGTTGATCTACGGAGAGTTTTTTGAATTCATTTTTTGAGCTTGAAATAATTTGCAATAGAGCTATTCGTTCACGATCTTCAGTGCCAATATCTTCAGACATGAAATTTTATGAAATGAGGGTCTTTATTTTCCTTAGCAACTGGATTGTTTCAAAAAATACAAGATTAGTTTTGTATTGTCATTACAACGCTTCGGATCTAACCAGAGATTAGAGAAAATGAAAAAGGCGTAACCCTCAATTGTAGAACACTGAGAGATTACCTCTCATGATCAGGACGTTAAACGCCCGATTGCCTTTTTCGTTCTACAGGGTTACGCTACATATTCTGCCGAAATTGTATAAATCGACATCATTTATTATAGCAACTTCAATTATTTAAGAGTTAATATGAAACATTATGAAATAACAGCATATTTTATATAATTATTGTATTAATTGTGAAGAAAAGTATTAGATTCTCTCATAAAAATCACTAATTTTATAAAAATAATCACCAAATATTGCGCATGCTTTAGATAATCATGAAGCATTCTAGATCAGATGCAGGCCAGAAAAGGAAAACACAGAAAAGATAAAAAACAATCAAAACTTGTTTGTGTTACAATGTGTCATAGGTTCTATTTTTATAAAAAATTTGAGTTCAGCTCTGTTTTCTTGAAAATTAATGCTTAAACAAAATTTATCAACAGACAACACAGAAAGAAATGTGCAATGAAACATATTTTGTTAATTTCGATTCACTGGGTAATCATCATAGCATTGATCATCTCATCAAGCATATTCATTCTTGATGAGATAGAGTTAACAAAATCAAATGCTGAAATCAAAGACGGTAAACTTGTGTTCTGTTCAATAAATGAATGTATTAGCTATACGACAAAAGTTTCTTGGACTTTTTTAAAAATATTTATTTTTGAAATAATTGTCGCAGTTCTTGCGTTAGTTGCTTTACGTGAGGGTATTTCACTTGAGAAAAGATTCAAGTCACAAAAGTTAGAGTAAAAATTTATTTTCATGAACATTTCTATTTATCAGAGTAACAAAATCTACAGTGAGATTATTTTTTAGAAATCTAGATGTCAGAAAACATAGAACATGGTCAAAAAAATGAATTTTAAAAAATGAAATGTAAAATATGTAATTATTTTTAATAGCATTCAAAACAAGAAGTCAGCATCACTGCAAAAATAATTTTTTGACATTCATTAATGATCAGATTTAAAGTATATGGAAAATCAAAAGTACCGCATTATTTTGGAATCTATTTTATTATAGTATGTACTAACCAGTATAGAAATGAAAAAAATGCGAGCTATGGTATTATCCAAATGTGCCCCAATTGAAACAAATCCACTAAAATTGACTCTTATTGATAGACATGAGATCAAAAAACCAAATGAAATTCTGATAAAAATTGAAGCGTGTGGAGTTTGCCACTCGCAATTACATGGAATTGAGGGAGATTGGAAGGACATTGGAATTCCTCCAACATTGCCTACCGTGCCAGGTCATGAGGTAGTGGGCAAAGTCGTTGAAATAGGCAATAATGTTACCAAGTTCAAAATAGGTGACAGAGTTGGGATTACCCCGCTACTTGAAACATGTAGAGAATGTAAATATTGTAAAGAAGGAAAAGAACAACTTTGTGAGTCATCGATAATTACCGGAGAGTCGCTTCGTGGAGGATATGCAGAATACATTACAGTCTCAGAAGATTTTGCAACAAGAGTTCCTGAGAACATGAGACCAGAATATGCCGCCCCTGTATTTTGTGCAGGAATTACCGCATACAAGGCAGTAAAAGCTGCGGAACCTCAATTACCTAGGAAAATTGGAATATTTGGAATTGGCGGAGTGGGTCACATGGCAATTCAATTTGCCAGAATAGAAGGATGTGAGGTAATTGCATTTTCACGTAGTAAGCATCATCTCGACGTAGCAAAAAGATTGGGTGCAGTAGACGTCATGACTTTTTCTGGTAATCAAATATTTTTAGATGAAATAAAAGAAAAACATGGAATGCTAGATGCGGCAATAGTGTTTGCGCCATCAGACATAGTGACAGATGTAGCTATAAAATCAGTAAAAAGAGGAGGGCTAATTGTAATTGCAACTGTAGGTAAAAATCCAGCATTTTTTGCATTTGATGAAAAAACAATTCGTGGGACGGTAATCGGGTCTACAAAAGACATGGAACAAGTCATAAAAATTTGTAGTGAAAAAAATCTTGAGGTTATAGTAGAAACTTATCAACTTGAAAAAGCAAACCAAGTTCTCAAAAAGCTAAAAGAGTCTAAAATTCAAGCCAGAGCAGTATTGATACCATAAATAATGCGGGTAACGATATAATTAATTTTATAAAATCTAAAAACCAATTCAGATTTCAATTAGACCGAAATACAATTAATTGATTCTCTCTATTGCGTTAAATCCCTCATCCATTGTAGGTATGTCAAATGAATTGATTTGTTCACATATTACTTGTTTTGGTATTAATTTTTGAGTTTTTTTTTCTCTTTTCTTTAATCTCTCAAAGATGATATTACGAGGTATTTCAAAACTTACCGCAAATAAGTCCAAGTGTTTTCCATTTTCGGTTGCAATTGTCTTTAATTCATTAATTAATGAAATTCGAACATTACGCTTCAAGTGAGTTCTGTCAATTATAAAATCATCATTGTTTAAGATGCAATTACGTATTTTTTCAAAAAATTTTTGGGTGATGTAATCAAATTTTTTATTATTTTGAATATATTCAAACGCATCAGTATATGAAATACCCATGCTGTTTGCCAATTCTTCGATGATTGAATCAGTGGAGCAGACAGTATATTGCTTGTGAGAATTTACCCATGTAGTTTTTCCAGAGCCTGAGACCCCAACCATTATGATCCCCTTCAAATTTTATCTTGATTTTAGATAATGATTTTGAGTATAAATTAATACCAGAAAAAGAACAAAATCAACCCCACATTAATTTAATTTTGAGAAAGAATTTACAATAGTTTAATTACAGCCAATTTTCTCAAATATATAGAAAGTTATGCCATTTGATCGAGAAAGAGAAATGTTCAAAGCAACATGCGGTGACTGCGGAAATGAATGTCAAATACCATTCAAGCCAAAAGATGACCGACCTGTTTATTGCAGAGAATGTTTCCAAAAGCATAAACCACAAGAACGTAGTGGTGGTTCTAGCTATGGTAGAGGATCTAGCGATAGAGGATCTAGTTATGGTAGAGGATCTAGTTATGGTAGAGGATCTAGCGATAGAGGATCCAGGTTCAGCAGAGACGATAGACC
>JAEMQG010000075.1 GCA_022758935.1 Candidatus Nitrosopumilus sp.
GGTTTTTCAGTTAATGGTTTTTCAGTTAATGGTTTTTCAGTTAATGGTTTTTCAGTTAATGGGTTTTCAGTTAATGGTTTTTCAGTTAATTGCTTTTCAGTTAATGGATTTTCAGTTAATGGCTTTTCAGTTAATGGTTTTTCAGTTACAGTGATGGATTTTTGACTCATTGGAATTAGCACAGTCATGAGGATTATTGCGATAGTAATTCCAAAAATAACAGGTATGAGAATTTTCTTGTTCATTTTATTGATTGAATTATTATTATAACATAAGGTTTTGCAATTTTAAATCGAAATGATACTCATCTTTGAATCTTTGGTAATATTGAATTTATCTACAAATCCAGAAGTTACTTCAAGAATGTAAAGTGCATCGCCATTAGGGGTTATGCTTTGACAGGCCATGGTTTCAAGCGCAGTCTTGCATGGAGGAATGTTTTTTTCGATATGAATAATGTTACCATCTTTATCAAACCAGATCATATCTAGTGGAAATTGCATGTTTAGCATCCAAAGAGAATAAACTCCCGCTTTATCAAAAACAAAAATCATGCCTTGATCGTAAGGAAGCTGATTTTGGAACATCAAACCGCGTACACGTCTTGGCTCAGTATCGGCAATTTGGACCTCTAATGGAATCTTGTCTACTTTGATGGTGCCTCTTGGAAATTCGACAGATTCTAGCTTGCTATCACTGGGAATTGACATTACACCCACAACTCCGATAATTGCTGCGGCTATTACTACTGGAATTAGAATCTGGGTTCGGGTTGCCATGAAAAGAGTGGTTTTTTCCTTTTAAAAAACATTGTAGTGTATTTTTCTCAAATTCAAAAGCCATAACAACAAATTCCAAATAATTAGAAGAAATTCTACACCATATGCGATATTTGAACACAGTTATTCAAATTCCCAATATTAAATTATTTAGCTGATATTTCAATGGAGATTGATTCTAACAATAATGAATCACATGAGATGTGAGTAGATAGTGAGAACTCTAATTATTCCAGACATTCATACAAACTTTGTTCTTGCTGACAAAATTATCACTCAAGAAAAACCAGACAATATCGTATTTTTAGGCGATTATTTTGATTGCTATGATGATTCCCTAGACATAACAGAAAAAACGGCATTTTGGTTAAAAGAATCTCTAAAAAAAGAAAACAGGATACACCTGCTAGGTAATCACGATCTTAGCTATCTAGATCCAGTGTTCGCTTGTTCAGGATTTACAGAAGACAAATCATTGGTAATACAAAAAACGGGTTTAAACCTCTCTGAATTAGTTCATTATTGCTGGGTAGGGGATTTTTTATGCACTCATGCAGGATTATCAAATGAATTTTATCAAAAATATAGCAAGGGTCTATCTGTTAATGATTTTTTGCAAAAATATTCGATGGACAAAAACCTGAGAACGGTATTGTATGATTGCAGTCCAGCCAGAGGAGGCATTGATGAATTTGCAGGCATTGTGTGGTGTGATTATAATATTGATTTTGTAGATATACCAAACATTAAACAAATTTTCGGCCATACCAGAGGCAATTTAAGACAAACAGAACAGCACATCTGTTTAGATACTGATCTTCAAAATTATGCCATATTTGAAAAAGAAATGAAGGTTAAAGAATTCAACAAGAGAGGTTAAAAAAGATAAAATAGAATAATAATTAATTTATAAAACTTAGGACGCTGTGAAATTTCTTTACTCGTAAATTTTCTAAATCTAGTATCAATGAACAATTTAAAAAACAAATAATTCCAAAGTATAATTAGAGATCAATTTCTTTGGTCTCTCTGCTAAGTAGTGTAGGTATTATCAAAATTATTGCACCAATTATAATGTTGATGCCAAGTGCAAAAGGTATCATTTGTTTTGGAACACTCGACATCAAGTAGAGTGCAATTAGTGGAGACCAAGAACCAAAAATCAGGCCAGCATTGTATGAAAATCCAGCAGCGCTGTTTCGTATCTGTGTTGGAAATCTTTCAGAAAAATATGCAGGGATTGGTCCAGATGCAGTTGATACTACAAACGCAAATATAATGACATACAATATTAACCCGTAAGTATTCTCCAATATTGCACTTGCAAGTGGAATTGAAATCAGTATAGACGCAAATACAAAAACTAGCATTGATTTTTTTCGCCCAATTTTTTGCGATAGCCAACCGGTTAAAATCATCCCAACCCAAGATGATGCAGTAGCATAAATCATAATTAGTGCCACTTGTTCTTTTTGAAAATTACCAAACTGTCCCAAATATGTCGGCAAGATGCTAATTGAGCCATGATACATGTAGACAAGGCCAGTCATTATTGTGGCACAAAGTAAAAACTCCTTTCTATGGATTCCAAAAATAATGCTGCGTAATGGGGTTTTTTCTAGTCCACCCTCTTTGTTCTTTCTTATCCATAACGGTGATTCCTCCATGCTCATTCTTACAAAAAGGGCAACAAACCCAGGAATTATGCCTGTAAAAAAGAGTAATCTCCATCCAATTTCCTCAAACATTTGTCCTGGAAATGCAATAGTTATGATTTGAAAAGAGATTGCGGCCAAAAAAAAACCAAAAGAGAATCCACTTTGCAAAAACCCAGACACCAATCCTCTTTTTTGTTTTGGAACACTCTCAATGGTTAGCACTGCACCACTACCCCATTCACCACCTGCAAAGATCCCCTGAATTAGACGAACCATAATCAAAAGTACTGGTGCCAATACCCCAACAAGAGCATATGTTGGTAATAGTCCGACTGCAAATGTTGCAACAGAAAATCCCAATATTGTGATAATCATAGATTTTTTTCTGCCAAACTTGTCGCCATAAATTCCAAAAATTACAGATCCAATAGGTCGCATTATTAGTGTCACTGTATATGATGCAAATGTCGCAAGTATGCTAAACACAGGATCCTTGGACGGAAAAAATAATTGGCTAATGGAAGGAACAACTAAAAGCATCAAAACAATATCGTATCCATCTAAAGACCATCCAAGAAATGAGCCGATGGCAATTTTTTTCTGGGCTACAGTTAAACTCAACAAAATATTTCACGCCTAGCTGTATATAGGCATAGATTTTAGAATGGAAAATGAAAAAACCAAATAATACTTGTCGTTGTAGAGTTTGGGATCACATTAAATCAGAGAATCCTTAATTTTTGATTTTAAACGAATATAAAAAAAGTAAAACTTTTCAGACTCGTATCTATTCTGTCCACATCATAACTAATGAAATGCTAAAGCAGTTGTAATTGGGTGAAAATTTATGTGAGATTAGGGTTCTAAAATAGTAAAGACGGCAATCAAAGACAGAGTCATTGAAAGTGACATGGAATAAAGAACACATTGAAATTTTCAAAACATTCACATCATCATATGTATCACATACAATCCGCTTAGAATACCAATGGTAAATCTAATCAGCGTAAGAATTAGACCGAAAATCAGCCAATGTACGATCATCTTCTTTTGGAACAAAAAACCATTTGCAATTTCTCACAGTAAAGTAATAAAATCATTACTAAATTAATCATTGATTGAATTGTTCAGTGTACAAAGTCAAAACACAGCTAGGGTAGAAATATGGTGACAGATCATCAATCAGAATAGAGCATGTCAGAAATAGATGTCAAAGAATATCAAAGGAGATGCCAAGAAATACTTAAAGATCCAGAAGTGAGATTTGCGGCATTATTAGATGAATCCGGTAAAACTCTCGCAGGAGGCTATAGAGAAAATATCATTCCAAGATTAACTGACGAACAACATGATTCGGTCTGTAAAGAATTAGCAGCAAGGGTTGCAAAAAGAAAAAAATTTGATGTGGAATTAGGACGTGTAAAATATTCAGCATCAAGGAGAGAACGCGTCGTAATAATGAGCTTCCCAATTAATGATAAAGTCATAATGATCGTAGCTGAACCAAATGTTAACATTGACAGATTAGCTTTTAAAATAATAGAGAAACTAGGAGGTCAGTGGGGAGGGGTTTTCTAAATAGTAAAAACGGTATAAAATTACAACACTTCAAAATGAACTAAAAATAGACAGGACACATTTGAAAGAGTGAATTGATTAATTTAAAATAAAATATGAAAAGCCAAAATAAATTGTGGGTAAAAAAATTTTCAGCACAATCTAGAAGACATTACAAATGTCAGAATTTATTGAAAATTTAGAAATTGCATATCACATCACAGTATTTTTAAAATCTGATATGGTTGCAAGATTACGCTTTGTCTCATGACCAATATCATGAATTGTGGCACCATTGTATTTTTTATTAAAAATTGTTCCAGCCCCCATTAGTGCTAGACCTATCGGAGTAGTAAATGGTTCAGGAGCTAAAAGTAGGGCCACTCCTATTTTTTGCATCTTTTTTCCTGGGGATGGTGCTTTTTCTAAACATCTCATGGATTTGGCAGTTCCTTTATCATCTATCTTTGACATGTCATTGTATAACGAGGCTCTTCGTTTGGCAGAATTAGAAGCCTTACGTACTTTATCTAGTCGTGTCTTTAGATGATCAACCATTGCAATTAGGTATTTAAAAAAAATCAAATAAGAATCAATGATCAATATCAATCACCTATGTGTCAATAAAGAATAACTAGGCTAAATGGACATCCAATTATACTAGGTTCAAATCATATACAAAGACACATTGAAGATAAAAAATTCCAAAAGATTAGAGTCAATCAAGGCAGCCCATCAGTCAGGAAGAGCAAGCTACAGTACAAGAATGGAAGACTATCTAGAAGTGATTTCAGAGCTGGTAGAATTAAAGGGATATGCCACAACACTAGATATTTCACGGTACATGAATGTGAGTGCCCCAAGTGTTACAAAGATGCTACAGAGATTGGAGGAAAATAATCTATTAGAATATGAGAAATATCATGGGATAAATCTAACAAAAAAGGGCATGCAGATAGCTCATGAAATAAGACAAAATCATGGAATTTTATTGGAATTTTTTGAGATTTTAGGCATAGGTCATGAAACTGCAAATAAAGATGCGGAAGAAAGTGAGCATCATTTGGATCCCAAAACA
>JAEMQG010000083.1 GCA_022758935.1 Candidatus Nitrosopumilus sp.
GAATCTTTTTACTAATAATATCAGAAATATCATTATATGTTGGAGCAACAAGTTTACAAATAATTTCAAAAGAACCAATCAGGTCATCAGCTTCAATCACTTCAGTTATTTTTTTTAGTTCTTGCAAGATTGTAGATTCTTGTGAATTATTACAATGAATCATGATAAAAGATTGTACCATGTATTTTTCTAAAACCTCTTTTTCACTTTTGGTTATTTTTCTAAAACTTTCTTTTTCATTGACCCATAATGTTAGTGTTGAACGAATTTTTTGAATTTTTCTAATTCCATTATAAATATCATGATGAATTTTTTGCTCATCATTTGATTCAAGTTTTGTTAGAATATCATATGAACCAAATGTACCATGTGCCTCCTTTACACTTTCAATTTTATTTAGATTAGATATAACAGAATCTTCAGTTCCAGATTCATTAGATATTAGGACATATGCTTTTGGCATATTTTCACTAGTTTTGTCCTTCTATTCCCATAAGAGTAAGAGTAGATCTAATGTGTTCAATTTTTCGAATACTCCAAATAATGATTTCTCGTAGTTTCTCTTTTTCAGCGTGTTCAATTTTTGCAATTATATCGTATGCACCAAATGTACCATGCACTTCCTTGACAGAATCTAGATGTTTTAGATTTTCAATTATTGTCTCTTCTTTTCCGAGTTCACAATTAATCAAAATATACGCTGTTGCCATGTTATCACAAGTTACTAGAATTATTATTTAAGATGAATTATAAATTTATTAATATCTATTTGATTATATCAAATATATTCAAACATATTTACATATATTAAATAAAGTACTTTATTATTGTATAATACATCATATTATCAGGAGATATCGACATAAAACGCTTTGATTCAAATGATTACAAATATTTCATATGTTCCCGACAATACTTCAGGAGATGAAGAATAACGTTTGAAGTACATTGTAATTTATGTTTAGGGAATTTTATTCTAGATAAAGAACCTAATGCAAGTTGATCATGTACATGTCAAAACAAACCAAAAATTATTCCTATTCAATACTATTGAAATGTAGTAACGGTCACAGAACGTGGATACGCTCACGAGGTGAAGAGTGTTCAGAATGCCAAAAAGAAAAAACAGTCAAGACAGCAAAGAAACTTTTAGAAATTCAAAGTAATCTAAATCGTCAATCTATTGAACAATCAATAGTTGAAACAAATAAAAATTTTCACACTTCTAAAGAAAAA
Source organism: Candidatus Nitrosopumilus sp. (assembly GCA_022758935.1). GTDB lineage: Archaea > Thermoproteota > Nitrososphaeria > Nitrososphaerales > Nitrosopumilaceae > Nitrosarchaeum. The sequence goes on from JAEMQG010000083.1 coordinate 1,237, forward strand.
TTTTTACAAAAAGAAAGCGGTGGTTTATTTCTCGGTAAATCCAATGAATACATGATAAAATCACGCTAAAACTTTATTAAGTTTTCATATATGATTTTGATTTGCGATATGACTAAAGAAGAATTATTTTTAAATACTAAAAATTTAATTTATATTTGTATTCATTGACTTTATTATCCCAGTTTAACTTTGATGCACGAAAATTATACAAATAAGCTAAGAGTATTTTTAATAGGATAGTATATCTTTTGACGACTTCCATAATTATGATATCAGATTGATCAAAGACATTTTCTCGTATTTTGTGAAATTTTTTAATGTCATTTTTTTCTGATTCTGTAATTTTATTATCATTTTTTACCAGTTCTAACAAGTAATCAAAATTATCTGATGTTGTATCTATATTATTAGTTGTAATGTAACTGCTAATACAAGTCATAACTGCATCATCTATACTAATAAAAGCAAAATGATTGGCATGTTTTATTGAGCTTTTACTAAGTATGATTCCATGGCATAACTGTTCAATTATTGTTTGTATTATTGGGTTACAGTTGATGATTATAATTATGTTAAATCTGGATTTAAGATTTTGAAATTAAGATATATCTGACAAAAACAATACACATGTTTAATTAATTGCCATAAAATTATTCATCGTTACAGATTATTCTTGAAGAATCAATAAAGATGATATGATGAAAATTTGTTTGATTTTAGAAAGGTATGATTAATATTTTTTAAGTAATTCTTAGATTCTGCTAAAATATGGCTTTATCTCAAATAAATTATGAAATCGTATAAACAATGTTTGATAGTAAAATGAAAAAAGCATATGTTTTGATTAACTGCGATATAGAAAAAGTAGAAGTCGTTTTATTGACATTACGAAAAATCAAATCAGTTACAGAAGCTCATGGGACATTTGGTGTATATGATATTATAACCGAAGTAAAAGCCGATACTGCTGAATTACTAAAAGAGGACCTTACGTGGAAAATTCGTAAATTACCCTTTATCAAATCTACGCTTACTCTTATTAGAGTATCAGAGTAAGACTATCTTGATTGACAAAAATTTGTTTAGAATAATTATTAAATTTTAAACAAATTTTAAGAATATTAATTTCATATTTAATTTTCATTGTGTCATAGATGTACTTGATAAGATAAGATTTTGTAGAATATACAAAATGAATTAGATGTAACGCCTCATTACTACTCTATTATTGTAATTATCCTAAATGTGGAAAAGGAGAGGATTGTAAATGTAATCTAAGATCGATTAAATAGAGTGATTAGATTACTGATTTTATAAAAATTCTAACATCATACAAATATTTATGAATTATATAATATGTTCATTTTTTATGTCTAACTTATGTTTAATGTTTGTAGAAAAAAATAAACCAACGTTAAGAATCATAAGAAAGTCTATTTTGTTTTGTATATCATAAAGTATATTAAATATTTCAATGATTTTTAAAACAATTTACAGTTTATGAAATAGTAAACAATCGTTGCACATCAAATGAAATTTGAATTATCACCCAATTATTTAGTTATCAGATTTTATGATGTTTGGTTAGATTAATTATGGTCATCTGACTACCATGACGGGACATTTTGCATGATGTATAACTTTCATTGATACACTACCCAGAAATAATTCCTTAAAGGTACTCATACCACGAGTTCCAAGCACAACTAAATCATAATCTTTAGAATTAACAATTTCTGTAATCATATTTGCAGGATCTCCAATTTCTAACATGAATTTTGGTTGAATGCCTTTTTCTAAAGCATCATTTTTGTATTCCTCTAACATTGAATTTGCTTTGGTTTTAAGATCTTCAACTAGTTCAAAACTTGCTGCACTATCCCCACCAAATTCACATGAAACCACATGAATTACATCGATTCTACATTTGGATATGGATGCAAGATAAATCGATGTTGTAAATGCTTTTTTTGCAGATTCTGAACCATCAATTGCAACAAGTATCTTTGAAAACAATTTTTCCTCAATGACTAAATAAGTTAGGATTCATGAGGTATTTGTCATATTCAACTACATCAATATCTTTTTTCTTAAATTTAATCAGAGTTACAAATATCATAAACATTATACGTTAAATTACCTAAAAAGAATATCTTTGGCATTTTATTCAGGGAGTAGGAACGAAGGGGTAGAAAGTCTTATTTCAGAACAATAAAAAAGAAAAGAAATACTACATTATATTGTGTCTCTAACCGTGTCGCCATTATTTTCAGAAAGAAAAGAAGACAAATTTGATGTGTTTGAGGCATTATTAGAGACATTAGATAAAAATGATGAAAGATTACAAGAAGGAGACGTCATAGTAATATCAACAAAATACATCTCTAATTCTCAAGGAAGGTTAATTGATTTAACCAGTGTCAAGACATCAAAAGAAGGAACCAAAGTTTCTAGGAAATTTCAAATAAAAGCTGAACTTGCAGAGATAATTTTAAGAGAATCGGATAAAATTTTTGGTGGGATTTCAGGTTTTGTTATTACTTCAGCAGATAACATAATGGCCCCAAATGCAGGAATTGATAAATCAAATGCTAAAAAGGGGAAAGTGATTTTATATCCAAAAAATCCGTATATCATAGCAGAACAAATTAGAAGGAAAGTTTTTTTAAAATTCTTAATCCATGTGGGAGTTATTTTAGTAGATAGTAGATTGATGCCATCTCGTATTGGAACATCTGGTGTGGCAGTATCATGTGCCGGGATTGAGCCAATATTAGATATGAGATCTGAAAAAGATCTTGATGGAAATCCATTGAAAGTAACTTTCCAGGCAGTTGTAGATAATCTTGCAACCATTGCGAATCACAAAATGGGTGAGGCTGCAGAATCAAAACCATTTGCGATTGTTAGAGATTCAGGAGCAAAACTTAC
>JAEMQG010000063.1 GCA_022758935.1 Candidatus Nitrosopumilus sp.
AAAAATGACACAAAAAAAACAAATCCTCTTTCTTTTATCAGTAACCCTGCTGCTATTTGGAAATTTACAAACTGCATCAGCACAGAATCTTGATGACACATCAAAGTATGACATAAAACTTGCAATTACTCCTTCACACATAGAGGAAGGTCCAGCTGGACATCACATAGGTTATCTTTACATTCTTAACAAGAATGGAATTCCTATAACTTCCTCCGATGACCTTTCAATAAATCTAAGTTCCGATGATCCAGAGATTGCATCAGTTCCGGAAACTATTACCCTCAAAGCAAATGAAGAGTATGTAGCATTTGATGTGACAACTGGAACCTTGGCCGGGGAGACATTGATAACTGCAACTCTAAACTCTAAAACAGCATTTCAAAAGATTCAAGTTGGAAATACGGAAACTCATTTGCCTGATGATCTTATTTTGGAATTAAACATTCCTACCGACGTGATGCACGTAAACTCTGCCATGCCATTTTCTGTTTATTTGAAAACTACTGATGGCAATGTAATTCGTGCACCATTTGATATTGATGTAAATCTAGAATATGAAAAATCTCTGGCTTCTGCACATTCTGATGTCTTGACTATTAAAGAAGGAGAATATTACGCATGGTCAACATTTGAAACCAACAGCAAAGTAGGAAATACTTTTTTGCGTGCAACGCAGATAGAATCTGGACTAGACACTGCAAAAAGCATTAAAATTTCATCCACCCTTCCTACATCATTAAAGATTGACGTTTTTCCAAAATTAATTGCTGCTGACGTCAATAAACAAGTAGATATTTTCGTCAGTGTTGTTGACTCTGATGGAAATCCCACAATTACACCAAAAGACATACCGCTAAATTTTTTCTCAGATAATCAATATCCTGTCGCTGAAAAATTAGATGACACTATGAAAGAATCAAAAACCGTAATTAAAAAAGGCCAGTTTGGATATTATCTTAGAGAAAATTTGAATCTTTTTAATGTGCTTAAAAATGATATTACGATTGGGGTGAGTGCTGAAGGCTACGGTGTTGATACAGATACATTTTCGACTGTGGGAACACCTATGAGTATAGATGATAAAAAAATAACTAAAACTGATACGACATCAGTAAAGGACACGGAAATTAGAAATGAAATAATAACTAAAAAGGATATACAGCTTTTTATTCCTGACAGAATGCCTGCTAACGCTACTACGATAGTAACTTATCAACTCAATGCGATTGAGACTGATGATGATGATCCAGATGTAGTAGATGTTGCAACAGATAATCAAAATCAATCAGATGAGGATAAACTAATTTATTCCATTGACGATCTAGCGAACGATGAATTATATCCAATTCAAGCAACCGACAGCTATTATTCAGATGGATATGTGACAACACTTAATGTAATATCTGGAGACAATAATCTAGTCGCAGTAAAAGATATTGGAAAAATTGAATCTACACACTCGTTTGGAACTACGATGATTTCTAGTGGACAAAAAAGTGGAACTGTTTGGATCTCCGCATCTGTCCAGGGTGTTGGGTCTGATTCAAAAGAAATTGAAGTTGTAAACACACTTGAGCAAAAAGAAGCCAGAATTTTTTCTCCAACTGGTGAAAACAGCATACTATTTGATCGTGAAGGCAATTTTGACGTGTTTTTGATTGCTATTGATGCAGAGGACAGACCAAAAGTTTTGAAGCATGATTCAAAGTATTTGATTACCCCAACTAATGGGTTGATGGAAATAAAAAAGGATAGCACATTTGTATTTGCAAAACTTCATAGTGATTCATTTGGATTAACTGAGGATGAGAACTCGATAGTTCTCAAAGCAACCCCAATTGGAGAAAACACCGATATGTCTCTAGAATCCAAAAAAACCTTTGTTACTCAGCCATCCTCAAAGATGCAAGTACTATTTCCACTAGATGAAATTAATGCAAACGATGAACATAACTTGGGTATTGTGCAAATTGTTGACCTTCAGGGAAATCCCATAATTCCTGAATCCGATGTAAAATCAAAAATCACCTCATCTAACGAGAAGATAGTTCAAGCAATTGATGATGCTACAATTCAATCTGGGCTTTCTTATGCCTTATTCCCAATTCAGACTACGGGTGTTGCAGGAAACTCTGTAATTTCAGCTAGCGCAAAAGGTGTAATTGGAACAAATGATAAAATTAACACCGTTGTGTCACTTGCAAAATTAAAAATATCTACAAGCGGATTAATTGATAAAATACAAGCAAACCAGCCAGTGGAAATTACATTATTTATTGATGATGAAAATGCAGAATCAGTAACTGGTGCACTAATCAAAATTCAAACTGATGGAAACTCATCAGTTGACACAAATACGATCAGGACAGATGCTGATGGCAGTGCGGTTATTAGATTAACTGCGACAAACGGCACTCATACTTCAATTGATCTTATTGCAACTGCAGAAGGATATATCGACGGACAGGATTCATTACTCATCAATGTAGATGTTCCAGAAAAATCAATCCAATTTGCAAATCTGGCATTGCCTGAATGGATTGGCTATGTAATCATTGCAGTGATATTAATGATAGTAATTATAGTTGTGTTATTCTTAAAAAAATCAAAGGTCAAGGTAGCTGAAGAATGGGAAGAAGAAGAAATTTAACTTGAACCTATTTTGAAGATCACTTAAATTAAGATTAAAAGTAATGGTAGAACGAACATTCTGGATTAGACAATGTCGTAATTTCAGACTAGCAAAAAAATAGACTAAGGCAACACGACTAGTTGTCCAATCATGCTTGGTAAATCATAACTACAATAATAGGTAAATGTTCCCACCGTGTCTGCTGTAAAAGTAAATACTTTACTCTCTCCACCTGCCAGATCATAATTCATGCTGTATGGTGCTTCCATAGTAAACGTATGTCTGTCATCTGGTGTCTCTGCAGTATTAATAAAGTGGATTGTGATATGGTCTCCTTTGTGAACTATGATCTCTGTTAAAGAGAATACAGCTACTGGAACACCTAATTTTTCTTCATCAGCGTTTAACTCTTGTGTAAAAATATAAAATTCATTCTTGCCTACTCCTGGAGCCCCTATCTCCAAATTTTCTTTTACTTCATCGTTTTTAATTGAATCGAGATTATTATTAATTGCAACAAGCATTATCAATGCGACACCTGACATAATAATTGCTATGCTAATTCCAATAATCATTCCAACAGTCAACATTTTGCTTGAACTCATGAATCTAATCCCATTTACTGGTATTGACTATTACTTAAAGTAGATTTTTGGTGCAATTGATACAAATTTAAACATTTTATTTGCAAATATGGGTCACAATACCAATAATTGATAAACATCAAACAATTATTTCGATAACCAATATTATTGCAAGATGTGAATCTGGCAACAAACACTAGAGAAAATAGTTGGCAAATATCTTATAACTATCAGTAATATTATGCCATGACATTGCAAAATCGTGGGATTTGTAAAAACTCAGACTAACAGTATATGCGTCTGGTTAAGGGTAATTCGCATTAGATTTCTCTTGGCATCCGTTATTGCCGTATCTGTCGGACTGGCAATAACTTGGCGTCAAAACTCCATGATTTCTCCTCTTGATGCGGTTTTAACATTTGGTGGTGTCTTGGCGCTTCATGCAAGCGTTGATCTGTTAAACGATTACTGGGATTACAAAAGAGGAATAGATACTACAACAACAAGAACGAAAATGAGTGGCGGAACTGGTGTTCTACCTGAAGGACTACTAAAGCCAGCCTCTGTTTATCGCGCAGGAATCGTATTTTTAATAATTGGCACAATAATTGGAATCTATTTCGTATTTACTGATGGAATTACCATCGCGGCCATTTTGGGATTTGCTATCTTGTCCATCTATTTTTACTCTACAAAAATTGTAGACTCTGGCTTGGCCGAGTTTTTTGTAGCAGTAAAGGGAACAATGATTGTAATTGGGACCTACTTTATCCAATCCAGCCAAATAACCCTGGAGTCGATTTTAGCTGGAATTGTGGTGGGTGTCTTGTCCTCACTTGTACTCTTTGTTGCATCTTTTCCAGATTATGATGCGGACAAATCTGGGGGACGAAAAACTCTAGTCATTGTAGTAGGCAAAAAAAAGGCGTCTTTTCTGTTTTGGATCTTTCCTACGATCTCGTACTCTGTAATTATTTTTGGCATTTCTACAGGTACATTCCCAATTTTATCACTTATCACATTCTCTAGCATTCCATTAATTATAAGAGCATGGCTGGAACTGAAAAAAAATTTTAATTTTGCAGACAAGTTGCTACCTTCAATGTCTTTTACATTGATGTTTAGCAGAATTACAGGAGCATTGTTTGTGCTCAGTTTTTTTACCTAGTTTCAAATTTTGATACTCTAGACATAAATTCAACAGCGACTGGTAATTCTTATGAATTCAGGCTTTGCTACTCTGGAAGGGACAAAAAAATTTGTAAGCAATTCAGGCATAACACCATTAAATTTTAAACAAATTCAAAATCTCTTTTTATCCAATGTCGGCATTGGTACCTATCTTGGAGAAGCAAACGAAAAGACGGATATTCTTGTAAAAAATGCCGTCAAGCAATCTGTCTTATCTGGAATTAATGTAATAGATACTGCAATTAACTATAGGGCACAAAAGGCAGAGCGCTCTGTAGGAAAAGCGATCTCCGAATTGATTGATGAGGAAAAAATCTCACGTGATCAAATTTTCATCAGTTCAAAAAACGGCTATGTCACTAATGACGCAGATGTGAAACAGGACTTTTGGGAATATGTCAAAAATGAATATGTACAAAAAGGAGTTGTAAATGAAGGCGATATCACCTCTGGATATCATTGTATGACTACTGCATATCTTGATGATCAACTTAATCGCAGTTTGAAAAATTTGGGATTGGATTGCATTGATTTAATGTATTTGCATAATGCTGTTGAGGGTCAAATCAAGGATGTCTCAAAGGAAAAATTTTTGCAAAATCTCAAAGATGTCTTTGCATTGTATGAGCAGAAAAGAAAGGAAGGAAAAATTAAATTTTATGGTATGGCCACATGGGAGTGCTTTCGCGTTTCTTCTGATAATCCCCAGTATCTATCCCTGAACGATGTAATTGAATTGGCAAAAAAAGTTGGAGGAAATAATCACGGTTTTAGATTCATTCAGCTTCCATACAACATGTATTATGATCAAGCA
>JAEMQG010000171.1 GCA_022758935.1 Candidatus Nitrosopumilus sp.
GAATCTTTTTACAAATGGGATTAGTTTTGGATCATCCACTTCTACAATTAATCTGACTTTACCACCATTTTTTTCACAGATCGTGATCTTTTCAGGTATTGCACTGTGGTACATTCTAGATATGTCTTCAAGTGTTGTTGAAATGTATACTATACCTGATGAGTTTTCGATTAATTGAGCAATATCTGCATAAATGTTTGTCCTTCCCTGGACTACTCTGAATGTTGGAGTGCTTGTTCCTTGTTTTGTGGTAATTTCTCTGTTAATTTTTTCAATAATTGCGTCGCCACCTTTTTTGATTCTATTTACCTCATCTTCTTTTTTTCTTAATGCAACTTTTAATGCGTCTTTTGGATCTGCGGCAACGCATAATTTAGGACTGGAAAGTGTTGTTGAAATAATATTTCTGCTGACTAGCTTGTCTGTAGTTCTATACATTCGTGCTCTGTCTATATCTAGTTCTTTTGCAAGTGCGCTTGCTGTGATTGGTCCTGTTCTTAATAGATTAAGGTAAACTTTTACTTCTAGTTCATCAAGATCTAGTAGCTCTTCTAATTCTAATGCTATGCCACTTATTTGTTCTTGATATGACGACATTAGTCTGTTTTACCTCCCAATTTATTTGTCATAGAAAAATTCTGTGCAAATTTATTTTGTACTTGCGCACAATCTCCTAATTTGGCATATGTTGTTATTTGCATACCTTACGATAACAATTAGATCGATTATAACTAAAAGACTAGTATGTTATTTGAAATACTTACGATTTAATGCCATTCTGATTTGTTATGCCTAAATTTTATAATTTTTTTACCTATACAATCTGATTTGTGCCTAAAATTTGAAGCAATTGTTATCCAAAAATATCTGAACTGTGCTTATACTACATTAAATGCAATTACGGCCATTATGACCATCACAACAACATGTTTTGTTCCTGCAACATATGAGCCTGCTCCAATCTTCCCCGCCGCCACACCTCCAAAGATTGCCTCAATTATTGCCATGTTAAATAATGCTGAATCTAATTTTGATATATCCATATCTGCAAGTGATGTAAATAACCCACCTTTGGCATAATTTGGTGATTTTAATATTCCTTGTTGTACTTTTTCAATTTCTGTAAAGAAACTTGTACTCAGTAATACTGCAACTGCTAAAAACACTGCAAATGAAATATAGATTGTATATGTATATGGCTGCAAAGCTGACTTTCTACTTTTTTCAATATTTTGTATTTCTGAAACATGTTTTTGAATCATATCCAAATTTTCATTAACATCCCCTCCTATCTTCATGGCCATTTCCAGTAATACTGTTACACGTCGTGATACTCTTGTTCCTGTTTTTTTTGCAAAATTTTCAAATGCTTCTTCAATTGGAGTTCCCCAACTTATGTTTGCTTTAAGATTCTTCAATTCTGGAGTTAAAGCTCCTAGATTTCTTTCTGCTGCTTGTTCTATTGCTTTGATAAGATTTGAACCGCTTTGAACTGAACTTAATAATGCTAATAAAAACACGGGCATGTTTCTATCTATGCTATCTTTTCTTTGAACTTCTCTTAATTGATGAAGTGTTAATGGCATGATTCCAACCATCACTCCAAAGATCATTCCAACGTCTCTAATTGTAGTTGACTTCATCAATTCTGATAATGTAAAACTAAGTACAATCACGCTAATTGATGCAATAATTGAAATCATGATGGTATTTTTTATCTCTTTTTTTAGGATTGGTTTTTTTGGTATGAGATCATTTGATGTCATTTCTTTTGGTTTTCTACTTGCTCTTTGCATGTTCTTACCTCTTTGGCACCATCGTATCCATCATAACTAACATCAATACCCCACTTAGTGGAACTACTGCAAATGTAAGTAGATTCATCAATGTTATCAAATCAAAACCTCCTAAACTTGGGCTCATAATGCCCATTATTGATAACATGATTACTGCAAGTAATGGAAAAACTATCAAAAGAATTGTATATATTTCTGCAACTGATCCTAATGCTTCTGTCGTTTTTTGTAGCAACATCTTTTTTTCTTCTAACTGAACTTTGGCAGTTGCGTTAAAGTATTCCTTCAAATTTCCACCTGATTGTGCTGTAACTATTGCACCTTCTAATAATTCTGAATATGGTCCTGGTGGTGTTCTACTGACAAGATCTTTTACTGCAGTAAGTAAATCCATTCCAAGTATCTCTACATTTCTTGTAATGAATCGTGCGTCTTTTACTATATCTTCACCGGTCTCCTCTTTTGATATGGCTTTGAAAATGTCTTCTAATGATAAACCACTAGTAGCCAACGTTGACATGTATCCAATAAAATGGGGAATTTCTTCTAATAGCTTTGTTGATCTATTTTTTACATTTACAGCAGGAATTATTTGGAGGATCCCAAATGTCATTGCCATTAAAGATATTCCTGCAATAGGTGGAAGTAAATAGCCTATGGCTGCAGGTTGAATATGGATAATCTGAGACGCAATCATGCCTATGATCCCACCACAAATTCCTGCAATCAAGCTAAAGAAAACCATACTTGAAACATATACTTCAAAAGGAATTGGCATCATTGATTGTTTTATTGATTTTTCCAATGGTTTTAATTTTGGATATAAAAATTTTATATGTTCATTTAGTAATTTGTAACTGTACACATGAATAACGCCCACTGATTCTTCTTGTTTTTGTTTTGTTGCTGCCATCTTCATGTTATATCTCTAGCCTCTTTTTTTCATAGTATCTTTCAGGATTTGCATAATACTCCATGATATTGTTGGAAACTTCTTTATGATCACGTATGTCATTTTTTACCATCCACTGTAAGGCGAGTCGTCTTTTTGCTAATTCATAATCAATTTTTTCATCTGTTTCTCCATCACGTTCTTTGATTTTACTAAACACAACACTATCTCCCATGAATTCATGTTTGTCCTCAATTGGATTCCATTTGAATATCTCATGTGTTTTAATTTCACCTGTTTTGTAGTCGATACCGTTTATTTCTGAAACTTGAATTACTCTTCTAGCTGATTTATCTCCTATTCTGATTTTTAGTTGTAATGTAATTAGATCAAGACTATTTGAAATCAAAGCTTTTGGAACATCCATAGGCGCTGATGTTAATCTAGTTAAAGTGGCATCTACTGAATCTGCATGTATTGATGAGAATCCACCGTGACCTGTTGCCATTGCTTGAAATAATGTGTATGCCTCCTTACCTCTTGTCTCTCCTACAATTATGATGTCTGGTCTTTGTCTAAGAGCAGCTCTTAGCAGATCGAATTGATTAATCTCTCCAATCTGTGTATCTGTGAAACTCTGTCTTGAAACAGCTGGAATCCAATTTTCATGAGGCAAATTTAGTTCCTGTGTATCTTCTATACTAACCACCTTTTGTCCTGGTCTGATAAATGTCGCCAGCGCGTTTAGTGCAGTAGTTTTTCCACTGGCAGTACCGCCTGCAATGAGCATTGTTGAACGTTTTTCAACAAGATACCACATGTATGCTGCGATATCTACTGACATTGTTCCGAATTTGATTAAATCTATCACAGTAATTGGGTCTGCCCTGAAACGTCTTATTGTAAACGTACTTCCTCTTTTTGTAATTTCATGACCCAGTGTAAGATTAATTCTGCTTCCACCAGGTAATGAGGCATCAATAATTGGGTCTGCGATTGAAACATGTTTTCCACATATGTATGCCATTTTTCTTGCAAAATTGTTTAATTCTGATTCTTTTTGATAAATTATGTTTGTTGGAATTGATTCATGTTCTCGATGCCAAACATAAATTGGAATGTTTGTTCCATCACAACTAATTTCCTCAATCATATGATCTCTCATAAGTGGTTCAATCTTTCCAAGATATATGAAATCACGGACTGCATAATAATTAATTTTTTCAATATTTTTTGGAGGAATTTTTAATCTATATTTTTTTATCATTGAATTTATTTTATTTTTTAATCTACGTTCTGCCTCTTTTTTAGTTTTAATTTCACCTAGTGATACTGAAAGCTCTGTCATTAACAATTTTTTGATGATCTCAAAAGCATTTTGGTCTCTCTCTGTTAGTTCCGGTTCTATTACCTGATATCTTAATCCTCCTTTGGCGGTAGGATCTTTTATTATTCCTGCGTGAATTTCATAATTATCCCAATCTATTTTTGATAATGTCATAAACTGTGGAATTTTATTTTTTTCATCTAATTCAGATGTGTTGTTTGGCGGATTTTTATTTAATTTTAAAATACCTTTATTGACATGCTGTATTTTTTGTAATACAGAAATTTTATCTTTAAATATCTTTAGACTCATTTGTAGTTAATTTGATGCATACTGCATGTTTTAACACTTGTTCGTTCATTTGAACAACATTCATCTTTTACTATAGTTTTGGTTCATATTTGTAACCATGAATTGTATTGTTCTAATAAATGAGGTGGATAATTGATGTTTGGAAAAAAATCTAACACTGATTCAAAATCCAAATCTGAGACTAAATTTCCACGCATTGGTGGTCTTGCATCAATTTTAAAAAATGAATCTGTACATGTACAAAATAAGGTAGAATCCAAACCTGCACAAAATAACGCAGAACTTGACTCTAAAGTAAATTCTGAACCTGATTTACTAAAACCTTCTACTAGCAAATCTGTAAATTTGATTCAGCAAGTTCAAAAACTCGATGATAATACAATTAGACCTTTCATTGATTATACTGAAGGCCATGTTTTTTATCCGGTATTATCTGAAATTGGGGAAACACAAAATAACGTATCATATTTGGATGATTTAGTTTCTGATGGTATTTTATCTAAACACATCTATGAAAAATTAATTGTCTGTCCTATACATCCAAATGTTTTTTCATCAAGCATGAGAATATACTGCCCTAAATGCACTTCGATGAACGTTGAGAAATTAAATTTATTTGAGCATAAAAAATGTGGCTATATTGCTGAAAGTAGAAATTTTGATTTTTCAAATATTGAACATTCTATCTGTCCTGCGTGTCAAAAAGAAATCAAAAATTTCGAAAAAGAAATTAGAGTCCCTGCAATGTGGTATCAATGTGAAGACTGTAAAGAAAAATTTGATAATGCCGTGGTAAAGCTTCACTGCAGAAAACATGATCATGATTTTGATACTAATTCTGGAAAATTTATCACTACATTTTGCTATA
>JAEMQG010000002.1 GCA_022758935.1 Candidatus Nitrosopumilus sp.
ACCAGGCCCATCTGGAGAAAAAGGCCCACAAGGCCCACAGGGCATTCAAGGACCACAAGGTGAGCGAGGCCCATTAGGTTCACAAGGTTCACAAGGTGATCCTGGCCCAATCGGTGAACAAGGTCCAGTTGGTCCAGCAGGTCCTAGAGGTCCACCAGGTCCACCTGGAGAAAAAGGTCCAGCAGGGGGAATGTCTGGAGAGCAAAAAGCGATCTTCAAGGAACTTTTGGAAATCTTAACTAACAAAAATATCATTAGTACTGAGGAACAAATTAAGCTGATGAGTTATCTTTACTAATGTTGACGAGATGAATTACTTATGAGTGAAAATCCTGAAAAAATAGAATTCAAAATATTAGATTACAAACGTATTGAAAATGAATTTGTATCTTTTGAATTAGAAGATGGAACAATCGTAAAAGTTAAAGTTGATTTAGACCGAGTTGGAAAAGCTGTTAATTTTACAAATCCTGACGGTACTCCTCATTACGCAATTAATACTTCAGTAAAATTATCTATCGTTCCAACTGATAAGACATTCACAGTTCAAAAAAATTCAATTACTGGAAAAAGCTCACAACCACCAAGCCAAATGTTTAGTTAACTTTGGAAACTGAAATTAGAAAAAGGAAAAACAAATCGCCATTAGATGACGATTGTTAATTTTTTGACGATCTTATCGTCTTCTAACTGCTTTTCGTACGACAGCTCTACCTACTGCTTTTCGTGCAACAGTTCTTCTAACTGCTTTTCGTGCAACAGTTCTTCTTGCTGCTTTTCGTACGACAGCTCTTACTACTGCTTTCTTTGCGACGGCCTTTCTAACAGATCGACGTGGAGAAGCAGCTTTTCTTTTTGTAGCCATTGATAAAAATACATTTTCATTGTTTTTCTATAGTTAGACTAAACAAAATTACACAAAGTGATTACTATTTATCAACGTAATTTTATTTTTCAAAATTAATTTTGATCGGAAAAATCTCGATAGATACTTTCTGAAAATGATCTTCTCACTTCCAACTGGCTTTTTTTTCCACAAACAGTACATTTGTAGTGTTTTCCACGCCTGTAATTCGTTATCTTGGGAAGAAAAATAGCAACATGTTTTGTTTTAACTCGTGATGATCCTCCTCCATATTCTGTGTCTTGATCCATTTTACATTTTGAAATTGAAAATTATGCGCCACGTGTTTTAATTATTGTTAATACATCTTCATCTTGCAAAATATGATCCAATCCTACTCTTTGTCCTCCAAACTTTACACTTTTCCCCCAAATCAGCCCATATCTGAATTGTCTTTTCATACTTCGGTGTAATTTATTACAAATATCTTCCACTGAATCGCCCTCTCTTGCAATTAGTGGTTCTTTGAAATCTGTTTCTCCACCTTTTGGTCGCATGTATATTCTTATAAAATTAAGCTTTTCATAGATTTTCTCTTTTAATAATTCTATATTGATTTCTGAATTTGCTGAAACTTCTATTACTTCTGATTTTATTTTAGTTTTTAAATCTTCAAGAAATTTTCTATCTACTAGATCTATTTTATTTAAAACTGTAAGTGATTTTGAGTAACTAATATTGCCTGCAATATGATCTGCTAATTGTTCGGATGTGATGTCTTCTCGTATAACAACTCTGGCACTAATAACTCCGTAAATGTGTAAAATATCTTTTAAATGCTGTTCTGAAATTTTTGTAAGTTTTACTTGCTGGGCAATAGCAATTCCACCCATGGGTGATTTTTCAACTGTAATGTTTGGTGGCAATGTGTTTAATCTAATCCCAATGTTTCCTAATTCATTAACCAACACATCTTCATGAAAGGGCTGAAACACATCTAACATAAGTAAAACTACATCTGCACTCCTTGCAACAGAGAGTATTCTTTTTCCTAATCCTTTTCCACTCGATGCTCCTTTGATAATTCCCGGTAAATCAAGAACTTGTATTCTTGCTCCTCTATATTCCATCATTCCTGGAACCACTGTTAAAGTAGTAAATTGATAAGCTGCAACTGCTGACTTTGCATCTGTTAATTTATTTAATAATGTTGATTTTCCAACACTTGGAAGTCCAATAAATACAACTGTTGCATCACCTGCACGTCTAACATCAAATCCGTCCGTCTTAACCCCGCTTTTCTGAATTTCTTTATCTTCTTGTTCTCGTTTAAGTTTTGCAATTTTTGCTTTTAGCAAACCAATGTGATGGTTTGTAGCTTTGTTGATCTGTGTTTTTGCCATTTCATCTTGAATGGCCTTAATTTTTTCAGGAATTCCCAAATCTATTCAATCTTCTTACTATTCTTTTCAAATAAAATCCTATGATTTTTCTTTATTGCCTTGATTCTACTAATTGGAATAGTTTGAAAATCATTTGATTCTTTGATGAATTCAGTTAATGTTGTCTCTTTTACTCTCTCAAAATCTCGGTAGAAAATTTTGTATGTACTGGTGTCATCTGCAAATCTTGCTTTACTAAAAATTTCTTCAATAATGCTTTTTTTTACCATAATTGTTTTTATGTTTCTATTCTAATGAATATCTTTATTTTATTATAATTTCTACGATAATCAGCGAAACAACCGCTTTGTATCAATTGATCTGGTATTTATCTCCGTAATTTCTAAGATTAATCTTGGTTACTTGCGATAAATGCTATCATGAATATCACGACCAATGTATGGGAAAAGCAGGGATGTTTGATTGTGATTGTAATTGCAATAAAAAATCCTGAATCTTCTTATAATCCACCTGAGATGTATCTTTTCTTCTCTTTTTACATTAAATCCTGTTGTGATTGTTTTGCCCTGTGTTATTTTAGAATTTCATGATTTTGCTTTTTCCAATCATGCCTATTTTTATTAAATAGGCCCAAAACATCACTAATTCTACAGGAGACACTCAAAATTTGACTCCATTTTTCTTTGCTTTAAATAACAATGCTATGTTAGTAAGATATGCCTCAATTACAAATTTCAGCTGAAACAATGACTAGAATAAAGACTATCACTGGTATTAGCCACGTACGTGACGGAGATTACATGGTTAACGAACTAATAGATATCTTGGAACAAAAAATCAGAACACGACGATAATCCGCATATCTCTGATTTAGATTGTATTTGAATCCACGATGTTCAGGTCGTATGTTACAAAAGGTGAACTATGCACATTGTTCTTGTTTGAAACAAATAGGATGGTACTTAAGAGGCTAAAATCGTTTCAAATCATGTTAGAAGATCGAAAAATGTATCCGATGAAATGCGCAGATTGTGGCAAAGATTCAACGGTACCTTTTGAACCAAAACCAGACAGACCTGTATATTGCAAGGAATGTCTACCAAAACACAGTAAAAAATTTTAAGTTAATTTCGTTTAAAGTAATTTAAATCCAATTATCTAATCACAGTTTTTTACAGTTCTTTTTTCTTTTTTAATCTTTAACAATGATCTCACCTCTTTATTCAATGCTACGTAGATGTTCACTACGTAGCAAATATTATTCGGGTCCAAAAACAACTTGTATGAAACCTAAGACATTTGCAGTAGATATAGACGGCACTATAACTGAAAATGGCAATGGCAGAATCAATCTAGATGCTCTTGCTGCTCTAAGACATATGACTAATATTGGCCATAATGTGATCTTTGTAACTGGACGGTCATCTGTTGAAGCATTTTTACTGTCAGTCTTTGGTGGAACTACAAAAATCGCTGTAGGTGAAAATGGAGGGTGTATCACTGTTAATACTCACGAGCATATTTTATTGGGTGACAAACAACAATGCCAACAAGCATTTCAAATTATTCAAAAAAAAATTGACAACGTTAGAGAAAAATATGTCTTTCCGCGAATGACTGAAGTTGTATTGGAACGGACATTTGACTTGGAACTTGCTAAAAAATTGGTTTTGGAGAAAAACTTGGATGTTTTACTTTCAGATAGCCAATATGCGTTTCACATTAATTCTCGTGGAATTGATAAGGGTACTGGGTTTAGTGAGATTATGAGGAGATTATCTATTTCTAGAGACGATGTGATAGCAATAGGTGACAGTGCAACTGATATTCCTTTATTCAAAGTCGCAAAAACAAGTATTGCTTTGGGAAATTCATCCGATTATGTTAAATCTAATGCAACAATGATTGTATCTGCTAATGCTGGAGATGGAGTAATAGAAGCTCTAGATAAATTAGCACCTAAATTATCTGAGGTATAGTATTGGCCTTCAAATCACTACTGGATGAAATTGAAAATAACCTCAATAAGATATTGAATGATCTGTCTGTGTCTGATATTTCGTTTTTAGTTGAATCTGC
>JAEMQG010000125.1 GCA_022758935.1 Candidatus Nitrosopumilus sp.
GTCTTTTTTAGGAATTTGTCGCTTTTAGATTTGCTTGTTCTAAAATCATTTAAGCTTGATTTTAGACCTCGTTCATCACTTGAATATCTATCTCGTGATGGTCTGTCATCTCTGGAGTATCTATCTACAGATTCACGGGGTTTATTTTTCTGGAAACATTCACTGCAATAGACAGGTCGGTTAAATTTTGGTTCAAAGGGTATTTTACATTCATCTCCACAATCCCCGCAAGTTACTGTGTGCATTTCTGGTTTTCTTTCATCTCTGGAATTTCTATAAGATCGTAAAGGTTCATCATCTCTAGAATTTCTGTTTGAAGTTTGACTAGATTTTGAATGTCTATCAAATTTCTTGTCAGAGTATTTTGCTTTGTATAGATCCATTTTTCTTACAAAGATTCAACATGATTGGTTATAGATAGTTAGAGCTTGATTTTGTGCCTGAATTAAAAATTTGTAGATTAAACTAGGGATTTATCCATTTCGGTTCCCATGATTTCCTGAACTTTAAGAAAATAAAGTTTTGTTGAATATGGCATATCATCTAGATTGTTATCAACTGCAATCATAAAGTAACGAACAGCTCTTTTTGAAATATTGAGGTTAAATTTCATTGGAAGAATGTGATTTTGTTTAACTTTGACCTTATCTTGTAACCATGGCGGAACCATATCAATTGTTTCTTTGATAATTTTATCATACCAATATGAAAGATGTTCCGGGCATAATCCCTTTTTTAGATCTGACACATCACTATCTAGTTTTTTCATCATCTTGTTTATGATTGCCATAAGACTATATCCAAGAATATTGTTTTATTACAATTACTCAAACATAGACAATCTTCTAGTCAATTGATAGTAAGTTTCCTCGTATGTCTATTTCTGAATTTTTTATTCTAGTGGTGGAAATTCTTTTGCCGTCTTGTGCTAAGACCATTGGAACAATCACTATTTGAACAGGAGGAAAATTATGTTCTGCACGAATTTTATTTAAAATGCCACCTTGATTACTTGTCTCGTCACTTACAACCAAAGCCTGTACATTTTCTTCTAAAATAGCAGGACCAAAATCACCCTCTAGTTTGCTAATTTGAAATTTACTGTGAGGAAAATTTGTTTTAATTATATTTGATAATGTTTCAAATCTTTTTCCATATTTGTTAAGAATTTTTTTCCCCTTTTTTTCTGCCAATTCGTCACTTGTTAATCCAATAATTGTTTTTGATGAAATTGAAAATGCTTTTGAAAGTAATGTTAAATGACCTTTGTGAATAATATCAAAAGTTCCACCTGTTGCAACAAGAACAAATTCAGGCATATTATCAAAATAGAAAGTTGTGAAGATAAATCTATTAGTTTACAATTATTAGTGCTATAGGCCCTTTATCTGCTATTGGAATGTTGTCTCTGTCCCAGACAAACGTTTCAATAAAAAATAGTCCACCGTGTTCAGGAACCCAGTCTATAGATTGAAATTGTTTATTAGCTCCGATATAATTTCCGTCATGTTTTTCCAGAAATTCTACAAATGGGGTTTTACCAGATTGTTTAATCTGGACATAGTAAGTATATGGAGTTTCTTCAGATTTTTGATCTGCGGAAAATTGAATCCAAGATTCACTTTGGATTTTTACGGGTGAACCTACTTTAACATCTGAAAGTTTTTTTCCTTGAGAATCAGTCACAGAGACATCAGATATTGTAACTAATTTTGTTCTTGTTTCCGGTTCAGGAAATTTTACATCAATAAAATCAGAATAAAATGCGTTCGATTCTGAAAATAAAAGAAATCCTACGGATCTCGTTTCAATTTTTTCGTTAAAATTGAAATTGACTATTCTATTGGGTTCAACATTGCCAATTGGGATTGTATCTACTCTCACTATTCGAGGAGGTTGAAAGGCATCATAGAAGGCAAGATAGACATTAGTGTTATTTATTGGAGCAGCTCCATTTTTTAAAACTCCTGTGAAGCGAAGATTCTCATCCAATACAACGTTACTATATCCTACGGATAGTTGTTTAGATTTTGAAGTAGAAGAATCGAATTTTTGAAGACTGACAGACACTTGAGATATGTCAGGATTTGGAAACTTTGATTTTATCACATAAGGAGATGTTCCAAGCGGTGGGATAACTTGTAAAATAGTTCCCCCTTCAGTGGTTTCCAATGGTTGTGAACTTGCATCATCGTAAAAATTAACATGTACTTGTACATTTGTAAATGAAGCGAGATTATTGATATTTTTAACAGCGCCCACAACTACAGTATACCCTTCATCATCTTTGTAGATATATGGAGAATCACTTGTAAGAATTACAGACAAGCTAGATGAATGAATGTTAGCTTCTTGAGAGAATCCAGCAGATATTGGAAATAGAATGAAAATCAAAAACAAGCTTAGAACAATTTTTTCCATATAGATTTTAGATATTAGACATTAATTTCATGCAACATATCATATAGTGAACAAGAAAGGTAACAACGTTTAACCCAGTTTACATTGAGGAAAATAAAAAGTTAAAAATAAATGTAAATTTTATCGTCTTTTCTTCATTGCAGTTATTGCCAAGAAGTACACTAACCCTGGTGTCAAACCAACAATGAGTGGAATCCATACTGGCCATCCATCTGCTGCGGTAGTCATATTATGAAACTCAAACCTATCCTATTTAAATCCATCCAGTAATCTGAAATTCATAATTTATTGAAGTGGACTGGACGGGATTTGAACCCATGACCCCCCGCGTGCAAGGCGGGTATACTACCAGGCTATACTACCAGCCCACATTATAAAGAAATAACCTGTGGATTTTAATTGTTGTCTTATTGGTAAGAATTTTATTTGAAAAAAAGATCGCTTTATCATGGTACTACTAGAATCCCAAATTAAATTGAAACCGGGAAATATTGCGCCTGATTTTCAACTTTTAGGCATTGATGATAAAAATCACTCACTAAGTGATTACAGCCGATATCAAGGAGTTCTAGTTATTTTCATGTGCAATCATTGTCCATATGTCAAAGCGAAGATAGGAGCTTTCAATGAGTTATATGAAAAATTTAGTGATAAAATAGCCATAGTCGGAATTAACAGTAATGATTCTAAAGATTATCCCGAAGATAGTTTTGAAAATATGAAAAAAACTGCTAAAGAGAAGAGATTCAAATTTGACTATTTAGTTGATGATACTCAAATAATTGCAAAAAAATATGGTGCAATATGCACCCCAGATCCTTTTTTATTCAATAGTAAAAAACAATTAGTATTCCATGGTAGAATTGATAATGCGATGAGGCCAGATGATGTTGCTTCAGAAAAGACAATGATCAACAACATAGAAAAATTGCTACGTGGTGAAAAAATTGAGAAAGATTTTGACCCATCGATTGGATGCTCAATTAAGTGGAAAGAAAATTAGATTGTGTTTCAGAAAATTGAAAATGAACTGATCATGGAAATCTAGGATAACGCAGAGTTTGTTACTCCAAAAAATATCAAATTAAATGCAGGCAATTACATCAGCCGTAATAACTATGCAGAACTAGGCAGTTTTCGTGTGTTGTTGATTTTGTATTAACTTCAAGTCAATATTGGTAAATGATCATGTATCTTTAGAATGAAATTTTGATAATGTATATGGTACTAGATGAGCAAGTCAAAAAAGGTGGCAGATATACAAAAAGAGAGCAGGAAGAAAGAAAATTACAAGTTTATCATTTACATTTTGAGCAGAACAAGCCGGCTGTTAAAATTGCAGAACTACTAAATGTAAACCGCAATACAGTCAATGACGATATCATCTATTGGCATCAGCAGTTGGCAAGTGAGATGAATGCTCAAGATATTACTGCAAAGATGACAAAACAGATTCAAAGAATGGAGATTCAAAGAGATCGATTACTTGATGATTTAGAAGACACGAAGAATTTGGATGATAAAATAAAAGTAGAGAGATTCATTTCGGATATGGATAATAGGCTAATTCAGGCTTTCTCAAAAATGATTTTGGGTGGAATGGAAAGCCTGTCACCAAGAGTAAAACTTGAAGAAATTAATGAAGACAATATTAAAGAATTTGTAAGGAATTTGATTTTTGGTGATGAAAATCCGGATTCGAAAGACGTTTACTCTGAAGATGAATTAAAGTTTAAATTTATACGAAGAACAAAATGCGATATTA
>JAEMQG010000091.1 GCA_022758935.1 Candidatus Nitrosopumilus sp.
AATGTATGCAAATAAAATTCCAAACGGTATGGGTGCATATTTTATTGAACTAATTCCTATTTTTAGATCCTTGATTCTCTTTTTAGTTTCTTTAATGAGAAGAAGTGATGCCCCTACTGTTAGGATATAGTATCCAATTAAGAAAATATCTGACTGAAAAAAATCTCCTAACATAATCTGTGCTGTTATACATTATAAAAAAATCTAACTCATTAAAGATCAATTTGATTTGATACGCTAAACCCCTAGTATTACGTATGAGAAATGACTTTGCCAATTTTTGAGTTGATTCTACGTGATGACTGTGGTGCCTTATTCGTTAGTCCAACAAGAATCATGTTTTCTGCTTTTATCCTAAAAGTCATCTACTTGTCTTTCGAAAATAGTATCCCCAATTATGATTGACAAAAACGGTGTAATTAAAAATATATTTTGAGATTCCACATAGGAAAACATGGTATGGAGATCGCATCTTTTTTTGAAAATATCTGTTGAGATTTTCAATCAAAGTATAAATAATTAAACTCTTTCAACAAGAAAGAATTGCTAGATTTAGTTGCCAAAAAATTGTTCCTCACAAATGGTAAAGGCGTTCATGAAGATAGATTGACGAGTTTTGAATATGCCTTAAGAGATGCTGGAATTGCAGGCACTAATCTTGTTTTAATTTCAAGTATATTTCCACCAAATGCAAAATTAATTTCCAGAAATGAGGGTCTCAAACAAATCCAACATGGACAGATTTTATTTACAATTTATTCAAAGAATCAAACAAATGAGGCTCATAGATTATGTTCTGCCTCAGTTGGTATTGCACGACCAAAAGATACGAATCGATATGGCTATCTTTCAGAATACGAATCATATGGACAAAATGAACAACAATCAGGTGATTATGCTGAAGACATTGCAGCACAAATGCTGGCATCATCCCTTGGCATTCCATTTGATATTGATAAAGACTGGAATGAAAAAAGGCAACAATGGACAATCTCTGGTCAGATTTACAAAACACAAAATATTACTCAATCAGCAAAAGGTGATAAGGATGGTAAGTGGACTACTGTCTTTGCAGCTGCTGTTTTGCTTGTATAGTTTTATTTTTTATACCCTTTGAGATAAAATACTGCCGCCGCAATTGCCCCAACTGTAATAATTATTACAATAATAATTGATTCATCAAAATATGTTTCAATTTTTTTGTGTGCTAATAACTCACTACCACCCAATGAAAAAATTAACTCATCTTTGTTTATTGATTTTTTTTCACCAAAAATATATTTTCCTTGAACTCTTTTTCCCTGCTCTGGGTCAAAAATCCAACCTTGTTTTGTAATTTCTTTTGGAATTTTTTCACCATCTACTATCTGAGTTGAAACGATATTTCCTCTTACATCTGAGACATTAGTGGATTCTGGAGATAATATTATCACTTGTAATATTGAATTTAATGGATAAAATCCAGTTGAAAAATAATCTGATCTTTTCAATTCATCTGCTTTCAGAAATTCTAACGGACTGATTTCATTAACTGATGAAGCCATATTTGGATAATCTACTGATAATTTCAATTGCAGCAATGATTTCTTTTCTAATGGTATGATTGAAAATATCATCTTTGATTTTTCTTCTTTGGATAGATTCTTTGCTATGTCGTAAAATCCTCCAGACTCTCTAATACCTTTTGAGAGTAATAATGCCGAGATTTTTTCATACATAGACTCTGTATCTTCCATAGGCATTGTATACACTGCAGATATTGTACCTTTACTTGAAATTGTTCCTGATGTGTCAAGTGCTTTACTCATCTCATCATTAGTTTGAATAAATATAGAATGAAATTTTGCATTAGTATCGAATGTCTGATTTAGTTCATCAATAAATGATTCTGCAATCTTTCTTGTTGAGTTTTGAATTGCTGGAAAATTTTTGTCTGTCGTGTCTCTTGCAACATTTATGATGATACATGATTCATCAATCACGCCCAAAATACACTGATTCTGGTTTGTCAAAACTATGGCTGTTATTCTATTGTTTTCTCTAATTCTTTGTTCTAATTCGGCAGGAATTTTTATTTCTTGTACATTTGTACTTTGTAGAGTGATTGATGCTGTGACGTTTTGGGATATGCTTTTATCAATTATCACTTGTGCTGTCTCTTGAAATGTGGCAAGACTCATTTCTTGTGAATACACATAATTTGTTGTAAAAATTAGTATTCCAATTAATCCAAATAAAACCATAATCTTTTGCATGGATTGCATCTCCTGCGATGAATTTATTAAATTTACTCTTGTTTTATTCATCTATTTTTTAGATCTTAGTCTTTGATGAAATTATTTTGCTAATTTTACCAGAACCATGTTTAGTGCTTTTGACGTTTTTTCTATCTTCTTTACAATCTTGGAATCACGATTGGAATCATGGCTGGTTCTGTAAGAAAAATCAAATCAAAAAAACTCGACTGGGGATAATTTTAAACATTTAAATCAGATAATTTTAAACTTGAAATTGACATCGAATTCAAACCGTTCGGGGAACAAGCTGGCAGTCCATGCGTTGGATTGCCAGCCCCATATTATTATAAAATTTTCAAAAACACATAGAATGGTTTTTTTATAATTTCATTTAAACAGACTAATTGAGTGATTTCATTGCGAGATGTAGGACATGTAAAAGTAAAACCATGATCCCTGATCAAGGACCATGTACCGATTTAGAATATGCAGAATACATTAAAGCATACAATATACAATGCAAGTGTGGTAAAAATGACTGGGAGTTATTATCTTAAATCAATAGTGAAGACAGGATAAACAGATTTGAAAAAATTAGCACTAGGAAAAAACATACTTTAAATTTAAATACAAATATCATAAAATGAGAAAAGATGTCAAAAAGAATAACAATCATGATTGATGACGACATTGATAAAAAACTCAGACAACGTCAAGCGAGAATAATTCAGCAAACTAGCGAATCATACAGTTATTCTAAAACAATAAACGATGTTTTAAGAAAAGTCATGTGATTATTATTTTTCCGAGTATGTTTTTTAAAAATTCTAGTTTAGTGCTGAAAGATCTTTCACTTGACTCTCAATGTAATTAAATCCCTCTTGCCAAAACTTTTGGGAACCTATGTCAAAACCATACTCTGCCAATAATTTTTCTGGTTTTTTAGACCCACCCGCAGCAAGAATGTTGATATATGAAGGAACGAAATCATCTCCTTCTTTTTTATATCTCTGAAATAATGACAATGCAAGTAAATTTCCAAATGAATATGCATAACAGTAAAACGGCGTATGATAAAAATGAGGAATACAACTCCATTCTATTGCAAAATCTTCTGAAACAATAACAGAATCACCAAGCTGCTCTTTCAAATTTTGAATGTATGTCTTTGAAATTTCATCGACGGTTGTTCCTTTTCCAATCTGTTCATGTGCTGCTACTTCAAAAATAGTGAAAAATGCTTGGCGCATAATTGTCGCATATAGATCATCGATTTTTTCTGAAAGCATAATTTTTTTCTCATCATCTGTTATTTTATCTGATAAATTGTCATACAACAACAACTCTGAAAAAGTAGATGCTGTCTCAGATAATGGCAATGATGCATCTTGAACCAGAATTGACCTATCTTGTGCTGTTTGACTATGTATTGCATGACCCAATTCATGTGCCAATGTGAAAACATCCCTTGTTTTTCCAGTAAAGTTGACTAGTACATACGGCGTGATCTTTGGAGTTAATGTACTACAAAATGCCCCATCTCTTTTTCCCATCCTGATGGATGAGTCAACGTGTTTTTCATTGAATACTTTTTTGGCAAACTCTTCTAACTTTGGACTAAATCTTTTCAGTGATTCAAAAACAAGTTTGACTGATTTATCATATTGATAATTTTTTTCTTTTATGTTGGATGCTGCTGGGGCATATAGATCATACCTGCGCAATTTTTTCATTTTTAGCATTTTTGCTTTTTGTGTGAAAAACTTTTGAAACACTGGGGAATTTTTCCTACACACTGTAAGAAGCGATTCTATTGTTTTATCGTCTATATCATTTCCAATATTTCTCATTGAAATCGGAGACTTGTATCCTCGAATTTCAATTCCCTCATCTTTCCAATTCAAAACAATGTTTTGGTAAATTTCTCCTAACACCCCCTTGTTTTCTGTATATTTTGTTAGGATTGTTTTGTATGCTGTTTCTCTAATTTTTGGATTCGTGTTTCTTATGTAATTTGTAATTTCTTCACGCGTCATTTTTTTTGTTTTACCTCCAACATTCATTTTATACTCATACGCACTAGTCATCTTATCGCATATCTTCACTAGTGCGGAAATTCCTGTAACATCCAAAGTATTGATGATTTTTTCTTCAGGTTCAGAAAGTGCATATTTTGCAAATAGTCTTTTATGACTAAGATATTCTGAAAGTTCTCCTGAATCTTTAATCAATCTTTTTGCATTTTTGTCATCTACTTGAGTTTTCCACCACAAATCAAAAAATAAAATTTTATTGGAAATTTCTGATCCAAGCTTTGACATTCTTGTCATAAGAGATGTGGCCTCATCTGATTGCGTATCTGCAGAATATGATAATGATGCATATCCGCCAATCCTGCCCATTTTTTCAGAAATCTCTTCAATTTCATGTAAAATATTCATAAATTTTTTTGATGACATTTTAGGATTCAGTTCTGATTTTACCTTTTCAAATTTTTTTGCCAGTACCTCTAAATCTGTAATTTGTTTTTGAAATGCTGGACTTTTTGGATCTTTTACTAGTTCTGTTAGGTCCCATTTGGCAAGTTTATACTCTGACATATGACTATCTTATTTTGTAACTATTAAAAAATGCATGGGGGGTCTATTGCCTCTTAAACCATTTTGATGGATTTTGATTGTTTTTGCGGGAAAGAACAAAAAGTTTTAAAATTTTTACCTGGAACTTGAGACCAAAAACGAGAGTTACTTGGTGAGAGTTCCAATTACAATATGATTTTACAAAATGGTATTTATGGAATACTGATGATTACTATGAATCATTTCTACGTGAGTGTTTTAAGTAAATTTTATAATTATATTATTATGTCAAATAACAACGAAATCCCACCTGCTTGGGAATCTATACTAGGATTATCTTGGATAATTCTAGATGAGGAATAGTTTATAAACAAAAGATTAGAATATGAATTTCCAAGTATTTGTTTAATCAAATATCTAGTATTTTTTCAAAGTATCTTTGTATCTCTTGATAGATTCTACAATGATTTCTTTTGCTTCTCTGGACCCTCTCCATCCTAAAATCTCTACTTTTTTTCCTTCCAA
The DNA here is from genome assembly GCA_022758935.1 of Candidatus Nitrosopumilus sp. Lineage (GTDB taxonomy): Archaea > Thermoproteota > Nitrososphaeria > Nitrososphaerales > Nitrosopumilaceae > Nitrosarchaeum. The sequence goes on from JAEMQG010000091.1 coordinate 5,342, forward strand.
ATCTTTGTAAACCTGGAAAAAATGTCCAATCTCTGAGCGGTAATGGTCTTCGATATCTGTAATGTCTACCGTGTGAAGATACCTGGGATCATTTGTTGAAACACAAATAATTTTGTCATCTAGTTTTCCATCATCTTTCATTTGCAGTAATCCAATTGGCCTTGCCTCAATTAGTATTCCTGGATATGTGGGATTTGTTACAAGTACTAGTGCATCAAGTGGGTCTCCATCTTCTGATAGTGTCTGAGGAATAAGACCATAGTCACCTGGATAATGAAATGGTGAAAACAGTACTCTGTCTAGTTTTATCATATTGTGTTTTTTATCGTATTCATATTTGTTCATAGATCCCTTTGGAATCTCTACTATTACATTGATTATTTCTGGAATATCTGCCCCTGACTCTATGTCATGCCAAAAGTTTTTGCTCATCTTCTAGAGATTGAAACAATGGAATCTGTATATGAATTCTATTACTTTTTTTATAAATTTTGAATGTTGGTTCTATATTATGTTGTGAATTACTTTAGCCAGATATGCTTGCTAATATCGGTCAAGTTGAACTATTATCTGTGGAGATGACTAGATGAAATCCTCAAACAATATAGATTGGTAAGATAATTTTCCATAAATAGAGTAAACAAATCTTGAATCCATTATTTCAGCTTAGTACCAGAAGCTATGAGAAGGAAATTCTAATAGTGAGACAAGCATTGGTAGATCTAGAAATAGAATGTAATGTGCAAAATGGATATACTATTGAAAAGCCGTTTGAAAAATTTGGCTGGACATTTTTTAATATTCAGATTAGTGAAGAGTTGGCAAAAAGAATTGAAAAATCAGGCATAATGGAAGGAGCATTAGGTTATAAAATTGGAGAACAAATGACTAATTTTATTGGACATTATCTAGAAACTAAAGGGAGTACCGTAAGAATAAAAAAAATCGATTATGGATAATCCCTTTATAATTTTGTAAACTATCTTCCCTATTCTTTTGTGCGCATGATGGTATATGGACCGGGTGGGAGTTGGACCCACGACCTTTGCGGGAATATTTCCTTACGCAGTGTGAGTGCGTCATCCTAACCACTAGACAACCGGTCCAACAAAATTACACAATAAGCATCTTTTTTGTCTTTAGGTTTGACTCTGATATCATGATAACCTTGACCTTTTTTACTGAAAATCAAAAAATCAACCATGTCTTTACGTGAATTTGATGCACTAGTTGAACGAATGCAATTGGCATTTGACTATGCAGCAAATTTAGGTCAATACATCGAAGCATCTAAAGTGCTTTATCAAATGAATGACCAATTACCTGATGACTTGCAATTGCATATCGAGGAATTAGAAAATGAAAATGCTGTAAGGTCATTCATCTCCGAATATCAACCAAAGATAAAATCTGCAATTGTTGAATATAAACAAAGATTGATGAATTTCTAATTCTACTTTTTGACGCCGAGAGCTCTGTTCTTTAATCTCAAGTATGGGTTTCTACATTTTCTGCATCTGGTTGCATTAATGTCGTTTCTGCATCCACAGTTAAAGCATATTCTCATAACTAGACGAGCAGTTTGTGCAATACGTTTTTTCTCTGGATCTGTAATAGGCATTAATTTTCTCCTTAATCTCTCTCTTTTATTCTAATCGGATTGTTGCATTTTTCCTGCTAATAACACAGGTACTTGAGAAGGTCTCTTTGCTACAGGAATGTTTGCTTTGTTAAACATCGATACCTTGGATTCCGCAGACCCATAAGTTCCCAT
>JAEMQG010000205.1 GCA_022758935.1 Candidatus Nitrosopumilus sp.
ATTAATGAAAAAAGCTGGATGCACAGTAGCATTGGGTACTGATAATGTAATGATAAATTCTCCAGATATGTTTAGAGAAATGGATTACTTGTGGAAAGCAACTATGGGTATCCACAAAAAAAGAATCGATCCAAAAGAAATTCTAAAAATGACAACTGTGAATGGTGGAAAAATCTTGAAAAAAGATATTGGAGTAATTGAGAATGGTAAATTGGCAGATTGTATCTTTATAGATAAACATGCATTAGATTTAGAACCAATGTATGATCCTCATGCATCAATAGTACATAGGGCATCTGAATCTACAATTAGAGCTGTGATGATTGGAGGTAAAATAGTACATGGAAAAATCTAGACCACATGTAATTCTAAGTGCAGCAATTTCAATAGATGGAAAAATTGCCACGCGTTTGGGGGATTCAAAACTATCATCTAAAAAAGATAAAATCAGACTTCATAAACTTCGATCGAAAGTTGATGCGATACTAATAGGAAAAAATACAGTAATTCGAGACGATCCACTATTAACGGTACGATATTCAAAAGGAAAAAACCCAACAAGAATAATTTTAGACTCTCATGGAACAATATCTGTTAATTCAAGAATTTTACAAACAAGTAATAAAGTCCCGACTATCATAGCAGTGTCCAAAAAAATCAGTAAATCAAATTTAGAAAAATTAAAAAAATTTCCTATTCAGATAATAATGACTGGCGAAAATTTAGTCAACATTAAATCTCTTCTGAGAAATCTAAGTAAAAGGAAAATTGATACACTTCTAGTTGAAGGTGGTGGAACAGTTAATTGGCAATTTATAAAAAATAATTTATTTGATGAAATTTTAATAACTATTGCTCCCTTCATAGTTGGCGGTATTGATGCGATAACTTTTGTTCAGGGAAAGGGTTTTGATAAAATCACAAAATCACCCAAACTTAGATTAAATGCAATAAAAAGGCTCGAAAACTATCTCGTTTTACACTACACAAAAGTGTAAGTTATTATACTTAATTTAAAATAAAATTATAAGAAATTGGCGACAAAAAATATAAGTACAAAAAAGAAAGTTGCAACAAAGAAGAGAACTACATCTACAAACAATGATAAAAAATTAAACACAAAGACACAATCATCAACCAAATCAAAATCTACAAAACCTGCATTTGGTGGTTACGCAATTAACTTTTCAGGTCGTAAAGAAACTGTGGAAGAAGTTTTTGGTAACAAGCCTATTGCACCTAGTGAAATGACCAAAAGGATTTGGATATTTGTTAAAGCAAAAAATCTTTCTAATAGATAATCCAATAAAATTGTTAACGAATAACTCGTTAACTAATTTTTAATCTTTTAATTATTATCATAAAATTTGAATAAGATATAGATACTGGATTTTATTTGTAAAAATAATGTCTACTGCATCTTTAAGACGAGATCATGATCTAATTGAAAAAGTTATCAAAGCAATGGAATCCACAATTCAACTATTAAATGACGGGAAACAAATTCCAGCATCTATACTGTTACCTGTTATTGACTTTTCAAAAAACTTTACAGATGTTTGTCATCATAGCAAAGAAGAGAATTCTCTGTTTCCAGCTCTAGAACAAGCAGGATTGCCACATGATATGGGACCAATTGCAATGATGCTATTAGATCACAAACGTTCAAGAGAAATTGGAAAAGAAATGGAGGATTCAGCTAATGATTATATTTCATCTGGTAAATCTGCAAAATTGATTAGTGATATGCAACAATATACCGAACATATTACAGAACATCTGTGGAAAGAAAATAATAAATTGTTCATGATGGCAGAAGCACGTTTACAATATGTTTCAAAAAAAGTCGATAAAGAACTAAATGATATTGAGGAATTAAAACTGCAAGAAACTGGTAAAACTAGAGAACATTACGAAAAATTAGTTGAAACCCTAACACAAGATGTTTCTAAATCAAGAAATTAAATTTGTCTTACAGTATATTTGGTCAAGTTGTTGGGGTCAGAAAATTTGCGTATGGGGACATTGAGATAGATTTCTTTCATGAAGACAAAATTACTGAATACAAATATTCCCCAAATTCTAGTATATTGAATAATTTTCCTAAGGAACTAGCTGAAACTCTAGCCTCAACTTTGGCATCTGACATCTGTATTGAAATTCACTTTGATGAAAATGGCAGTCCAACATATGTTGAATTAGAAGAATGTGATTATGACGAATTTGATGATGATAAAAATTGACGAGGACAACTCCTATGAGAATCATGAACTTTAGTTATATTCCAAAGCTCAAGGCGTTCCCAAGATCGCACTGATCTTCACTCAAAACATATTTGTTAATGAGTATCCTCGCCAGGTAACTATACGTCAACATCATACTTAAAGTAACCTGTAATTCTCATGATCGAAAAAATTTATTCTACGAAATGATGATGAGTTAGATTATCATAAAATCTAACTGATTTAATGTTCACAAATTCAAGAATTCCATATCTTGATAATTCTCTTCCAAATCCACTGTGTTTTATTCCTCCAAATGGAATTCTTGGATCTGAAATTACCACATTATTGACACTAACTATTCCAGATTCTATTCGTCTTGACATTTTTTCAGCTTTTTCTAGATCTCTAGTCCAAATACTTGCTCCTAATCCAAATTCTGTATCATTTGCTAATCTGATAGCTTCACTTTCATTATCAACTATTGTTATGGGGGCAACTGGACCAAATGTTTCTTCTTTTGCGATTCTCATATTTGGTTTAACACCTGTAAGAATTGTAGGCTGATAAAAGTAACCATGTCCGTCAATTTCTGAACCACCTAAAAGAATTTCTGCACCATTTTTCTTTGCATCTTCTACAATTCCTGATATAGTTTCCAAGCCATCTTTACTTGACAAAGGCCCAATATCCGTTTCAATTGAAGTAGGATCACCAACTTTTAATTGAGATGCTTTTTTGATAAATAATTCAATAAAATCTTTAGCAATATTTTTACCAACAAAAAATCTTTTAGATGCAACACAACTTTGACCGCAATTGATGAATCTACCTTTAACTGCTCCCTCTGCAGCTTTTTCAATAATTGCATCATCTAGTACAATAAACGGATCACTTCCTCCTAGCTCCAAAACACATTTCTTTAAATTATTTGCAGCTCTTTGACCTACCTTAGCGCCTGCGTTTGTGCTGCCTGTAAATGTCACAGCATTAACCTCAGAATCTATAAGATGATTCGCAGATTCTACACTTCCCACTACTGTTTGAAATATTCCATCCGGTATGCCTGATTCAGTAAATGCTTTTTCGATTTCAATACCTGATTGCAACGTTATTCTGGATGGTTTCATTACTATTACATTACCTGCCATTAAACATGGTGCAGCAAATCTTAGAGCTTGCCAATAAGGAAAATTCCAAGGCATAATTGATCCAATTACTCCAAGTGGTTCAAATGTAAGAAAACTTTTTCTTGCATCTGTGTTTAATACTTCATCAGCAAGAAAACTATCTCCATGATCTGCATAAAACTCTAATGCCCATGCACATTTTTCAACTTCTCCAGTTGATTCTTTGATTGGTTTTCCCATCTCTGATGTTGCAACTTTTGCCAATTCTGTTTTGTTCTTTCTTAAATATTCAACCAAATGGTAAATGTAACTTCTACGTTTTTCATAATCTTTTTTCCACTCTGGAAAAGCTCTTTTTGCTTTTCCAACTAACTGGAATACCTGCTCTTTCTCCATTGAGGTATATTTTGCAATTTCTTCACCAGTTGATGGATTTATTGTAGTGATTTGGCCCAGGATCTTTCCACAAAATTCTCCTATTTAATTTAGTAACCTTTTCAAATTTTTGATATGCTCTGAATGCATTTTTATATGTAATTCAACAATACGAACAAATTTTTCGGATTTTACTAAACGTGGTATTTTTAATGAATATTTCAGTGCTAGAATGTCTGCTGCATGTCTTTTTTAATTTCATCAATTTTTTTTGAATATGCTTTTTTTGATTTATCATTCTTTTTTAAATTTAACACACTCCCACATGATGGACACTTGAACATTCCTTCTAATGCATCCTCAAAGGTAACTCTGTGACAATCTTCGTTTCCACAATGATAGAAATCCGAATAATTTTCATAATCAAATCTTTGTTGTAATCTTTCTGTGATCTTCTTTTTTTGATTCTCTATAAAATGTTCTACTTCCTCTCTTCTTGTTCTCCATCTATAGACAAACCACCCCTTACGCTCATCTTTAACTCTAATTCCAGTAATGAGGGATTTTCCAAATAAGTCATACAAAACTCTTCTAACCATATTTATCCTTAAACCCGTCGAACTTGCAATTTCTTCATCTGTAGCATCTTCTGCCTTCAAAAGTGATCTTGCAACCTTAAGATATTCATCTCCTCCTATCATGGATGCGATTCTAACAAAAGGA
>JAEMQG010000030.1 GCA_022758935.1 Candidatus Nitrosopumilus sp.
ATGAAATCAATGATGAATCAATGGGGCAAAAAATAATGTTTCAAGACATTTATACAATTTGGCTGAGAGAAATGATAAAGTTTGTTAGAGCACGTTCAAGAATAGTGAGTAGCCTGGCAATGCCGTTTATCTGGCTGTTTATACTAGGATTTGGTTTTTCATCTTCGATAACCATGCCAGGCTTACCGTACATAGGATTCCTTGCTCCTGGAATAATTGGCATGATAATTTTATTCACGTCAATCTTCTCTGGAATATCTGTTATCTATGATAGACAGTTTGGTTTTCTCAAGGAGATTTTAGTTGCTCCAGTTTCCAGATCAAGCATAGTTCTTGGTAAAACTTTTGGTGGGGCGACAATTGCAACAATCAATGGCCTTATAGTACTTGGAATATCTAGTGCGTTAGGTTTCATAGAGTTCGGGATTGGAACTTTTCTTGCTATTCCGTTTATGATTCTAATTGCAATCTCGTTTGTTGCTACGGGTCTGATAATAGCATCCAGAATGAAGAGTATGGAGGGATTCCAGATGATAATGTCCTTTCTTGTGATGCCGATCTTTCTTCTGTCAGGTGCACTTTTTCCTCTCAACAACGTACCAGATGCAATGAGGATGATTTCTTATTTCGATCCACTAAGCTATGGAATAGACGGAATCAGGGGTTCGCTTGTGGGAATAACCAACACAGGTCTAGTCATAGATTTCTCTGTGTTGCTTGGAATATCTATTGGTTTGATTGCTATTGGAACTTTGATGTTTAAAAAGAGCACTCAATTATAACGAGTTTTCTTCGATAGTTTTTTGTTATGTCTGTACTATTGATGATTTAGAAAATAAAAATAAATTAGGATTTAATGAGATATGCCTAAAATTTTGAAAATTTGTTTTTTTTCAAATAAGGCAATTCCAATTAATATCAGAAGACCTAAAACCAGGCTAATCTGTTCTGAAAATAATCCTTCAGACATTTGCCAGATTCCACGCCAGAATAAAATCAAACCCACGCCAGTCAATAACAGAATAAGTGTACGACCAACATAGTTTAGAGATCCAATCAATCACTTATTTTACGATTTAAGATTATTTAAAATTGTTGATGATTATCTTTGAATTTTTTACATTGATTGAAAAATATTAGCCATTAAGAAAATTTGTGTTGTAAAGATTTTTTTGATCTATTGATATTATTTTATTGTTCTAAAAAAATTATATGCTATGTTCCCATAAATACAAAATACCTTAGAACAAAGAAGAAAGTATCAATACCATTCTCATTTCAAACACCGTCTTATTTAAAAATAGAAAAACTGATAATTCTTAGTCATCACTAGAGTCGCTGAAAAAGATAAAAGAAATTCTTTCAGAATTTAAAGGTTGGAGGCAATACTTAGAAATTCATTCTCGGTTCCTGAAAGTAATTGGTCATCACTCAAAATAATTGACAAAATTAAATAACCTTTAAGAGAAGTTATTCTACATTCTAAAATTTTTGTAAGTAAAAATATGAGATTAATTTGCCTGTGAACTAATCAAAAGCATGTACATTTTCTTTTCCTACATCTATCCCCATTAATTCATAACCATCTTGGTAAGATCACCGCATGTCATGAAAAATTTAACCTTGGATCGGCACATTGTAGAATTGCAACAAATTCATCTATGTATTGAATTAAATTCTATTAAACACCAAGTGAGCAGATTTTCAAAGAGACTTTATATTTGGTCAGAATCAAATCTAGCTACTTGGCAAGTTACAAGGGAGCATATTCAAATGAACAGGCATTAAATTTTGTAATTCCAATAATGGTAATTTTGTTTCTTGGAATTGTTTACGTCATGACTCAAAGATCAGGCTCAGGATTTGTTAGTTTTATTTTACTAGGATTGGCTGCAATTACAATGTTTTATTGGGTCAGGGTTTTAAAGAAAATGACCAAAGATCAGAAACCAGTATACAATGCAAGAGAACAAGAAACAAAAAATTGGGTATACGATCTCATTAAGGGTGAAGGAGATTTTGTCTTTGTCGCAGAAGTACCAGGACCAGAAGATAAGATAGCAGTTAGATTAATTGACGGTATGTTGTACATCCGTGGCTCGTCTGGTTTTTCTAAAGAAGTTCCAATTGAAGGTTCAAATCAGATGCAAATTTTTGATTTCAAATATAGAAACGGTGTGCTCACACTAAGAATAAAATAACTAAAGACTTTTTGCAAGTTCTAATTTTTGTGGGAGATATTTTTCAGTAATGTTTGTTAAACCATATTTTGAAAATGCTTCCAATTCAGCTTTTCTTTTTATTTTAAGAAATACATCAAGTTCTTTTTTCCATATACCTTCTTGATATCTTGGATCACTCTGCAGATCATGACATCGTTTAATGTCAGATTCAGTCATTGGAATTGTTGGGAGTTTGAATTTCTCAATATCAGTTGCCCATACACCCACCCATTTTGCATCAGGAACTGTCAAATCTCTAAGATGTGCAGCGTTTGCAGAGCCAGATTTTATTACCATTGCAATATGTTCTCCATACACATCACCATCAGTGAGAACAATTACAGGTAGTCCCATTTCATCATGTAGTCTTTTTAAAAGAGTTCTAGTTGAACGAGGAGCTTGTCCCCCGGTATTGATAATAATGGATTTGAATTTCTTATCAACTTGTTCTTCGACAAATCGTGTAAACAAACCACCCTTTTCAATAGCAATTACAATTTCGGCACTTGTGTCTAATAATTCTGCAGTCGTCAAGCTGGGACCTATGGCATAACCATCAGGGTGATTAGAAAGATTCATTGTTTTACCCTCATATCCAGGAATGGTGTATTCTATATTCAAATCGCCAAAAATTGAACTGCGCTCTTCTGGAAATATATGAAAATCTTCACGTGGTTTTGATAGTATAGCTTCTAAATCAACGATGATGTTATCAGATTCAGATTGATCTTCAAATTCAATATCGAATGCCTGTGATGAATAATAGACGTCTCTTAGTGTAGATGATTTTTTTTCTTGTGTTAATCGGTTAGCAAAAAAGGCCAGCCACATTAATTGGGTAAATGATCTTAATTGTGAAGAATTTCTTGAGCTTCGAAGTGCCGCAGAGTTTCCTAAGATGTATTGGCGAATTTTCTTGTCATAAACAATATTGCTAACGGATCTACTTGGAATTGAAAATTTTGGGAATTGTCCATTTTCTAGATCATCGTAGACTTTAGCACCATGCATTTTTAGTGCATCTATTATGCTTTTTTGTTTTTCATTTGTTTTTAGCTTTCGATCTTTAGCTTTGTTTGTCGTCAACTATCAATTCCTCCTCTAACATTTTTTTATAATTGGGTTCTTTAGTCTTTCCTGAAAGTTCAGTAGAGAATTGGGCAATTAATGGGATGTATTTCGCATAAAGATTTGCTCTCTTTTTTGCCATCTCAGCTTGACCTCGCTTAGACATGTATGCTGCAAGTTTTCGAGATAGAAATTGTAGACCCAATCTTAATTCACGTTCTATTTCTGGTCGGTCTGCCACGTTTTCTTTTCCAACCGTCTTGTAAGGTATACGGGTAGAGCATATATGAGTCACTATAACAAATGGTGGATCACCTTTGATCTTATAGCGAGTCCAGTCCGAATCATTTACTACTTTTAGAACAACATCACTTCCTTCATCATAAAGTAAGGGAATTCTATTGGCGTATCGATAAACATGAGGGCCTCCAGGACGTATCTCTCCACCATATGCAATTCCCATCTCGACAATAAATGGAAAACCAGAATAAGCTGAAGCTGGACGTTGAATCACTTCACAAAAATCAGGTTTAAAGAACTTCTTGATTCCTTTTTCAAGTGGTTCCTCTCCTAGTGGTGCAAGACAACTTGGATCTGGGGAAAGAAAATCTTCAAATTTCTGTAATGATTCACTTAGTTTTACTAATTCTTGATTAGTCATACTTCCCATGCGTTTTTCTGGTTTAAAACCAGCAAATTCTGCAAATTTAACAGCGGTTGTTGGACCAATCCTTTGGAATCTTTTTGTCAAGAAGGTAGTTAATGTCTCTCCTTGTATAGTGCCAGTCAACTGTTTGTAATATGGACTTTCTGAATCCATTTCTACAGATTTAGATTGTGAATCACCAAAATCCCAATAAAATAATTTTTTGTTTGATACATCAATGTCCTCAATTCGAATTTTATTTAGTTTATCAAAATCCATTTTGAGAAAAGACATCAATGCAATTACAACTCTTACAGGTCTGGAAAGAGTTTTCCATCTCTTTTTTGCTTTATCCATTATCCCAGTAAATGCGAGATTTTTTTTCCCCAATCCTAAATCTTTTCTAACTTTTTCAACCATTGCATCATCAATAGTTGGAATTTCAAATTGTGATTCAACCATCATCCTTCTGATTGTTTCAACATCAATTCCATGTGCATGTGGTCTAATTATGGTTGGCGCAGGAGGCATTTCATTTACAATTTTAGAATAATGGAATTTTTCCCCTTTCGGATCATCAAAAGTTATTGTTGCATAAGGAGTAATCAGGGATGTTTCATAAACATAATCTTTAATTTTTGAACCTGCTTTTGCATAATCTCCTTCTAAACAAATACTAACTGAAAGACCTCTTTTGGTTACTTCTTTTGTAGTGTGTTTTAGAATAACAGGTTTATTTTTTTGAATATCTAATAATAATTCAAATTCATCTTGAATTTTTCCATCAGTTGAACTTTTTACAAAAACTGGTTTGTTTGTTGTGATCTGACCATATAAAATTGCCATGGTTGCTCCAAGACCAAACATTCCTCGTGCCTGCTTTAATCCAAATTTTGAACCATAGAGAACAGTTCCAAATGCCAATGGAACATGCTTTGACTCTATTCCAGGTCCATTATCTTTCACGGTTAGAATGTATGGTTTTGGGTCTGGTTTTTCTGAATCAACTGCTTTTATTGACATATGAACATCTGGAAAGATTCCTTTTTGATCACATGCATCCAAAGAATTTTCTACAAATTCTCTTACTGCAGTATATAATGATCTGGTAGGATTACTAAAGCCAGCTAAATCTCGATTTCGGTAAAAAAATTCACTTGGTGAGATTTGGTTAAATTTTTCTTTAATAGAAGACATCTTGGTTCTCCCACAATTTCATTTTTTCTTGTTTGTTTTTTCTGTTTGCCGCTTCCAACTTTGTGTAAACTGCACCATGCATGCTACCGCTTGATATTGACGATATTGCATCTACAACTAATCTTAGTTTACTAGTGTCCCCTATTATTGAAACAGTTTTCCCGTAGACAGAGATAAAAGTTCCAGTTAAATTTTCCAAATTCTTTCTTGCCTTACCACCTTCTCCAATAATTCTCCCTTTTATCCTTTCAATATTTGTATTTGATTTTCCTGCAAAATCTCTTAAATCTATAACATGTAATGCATTTTCACCTTTTAGTAAACTCATCGCATGTTCAGGAGAAAACCCTCTTCCAATTGCAGTAACAATCTCCATAGCTTTGAAGGGCTGAATTCTATCAACATTACCATCAGTTTTGATGAAAACTTCACCAGTTTCTCCATTGATATCCAAAGTAACGTAGCAGAGTTGCTCAATTTTTGATTTTACATTTCCAGACTTTCCAATTAATACAGCTATCCTGTCATTTGGGATTCGAAGTAATTTCTCAAAGCTCATTTTGTAATATCCTTAAATATTTTAATTGGATCTTCAACAGAAATTCCTCTTTTAGAAAAGAATCGGGTTATGTTATAAATATCTCTTTTAAGAAATTCATGAGCATTAGGATGTCTTAAATCAACCGCAGACCCAAGATCAAAAAGTACCAGGCCTTTTTTAGTTTTAAAAATATTGTATTCAGAATAATCCCCATGAACTAACTTGGCATTTTGATAAAGTTTTGTAATTATGGATATAGATTGAGCATAGTCATTTTCGTCAACTTCTGATACAAGTAAAATCTGTGCAGGAGACCCATTTTCGCCAATAAAATCCATGGCAAGCACGTTATTTGTTACATACAGAGGCCTTGGAACCGGGATTCCACAATTATAACATTGAGATAAATTCCTATGTTCTTTTTTTGCCCTTAAATAAATCAGATTTTTTGTTACTTTTTTCAATTTTGAAAATCTTGGATCCCCAGATATATACTGCTCGCGTTTCTTAAAATTTGAAGTAGTTACTAGGTAAATTTTTAATGCAACATCATTGTTTTTTTCATCGACTGCCCAAAAAAGAACGGATTCTTTTCCTGCACTCACCGGGCCGTTAACATAGGCAATTATATGATCTGAAATCATCTTGTAAAGAGTCATTACAGTAGGTTTGTCCAAAACTTCATTGATCACTTTCCCTTTTTTGAAACCATCTTCCAATGAACCCCTTTTAGATTTAGAAATTAATTTATTGTCAATTTTTGATTCTAATTTTCTACTTAGATCATCAGATAGTAGATCATTAGACATTAAATCATTAGACAATGAATCATCAGACAATGAATATTATTACACATACTAGATAAAAGAGATTTCTTTTTTGTATTTAGAAAGAAACTAACTATTTAATTAAAATGATCGTTGTTTTGTTTTTAATTAAAATAAGTTACATTTTAAAAATAATCAAAAAAGGCACTCCAGAAATTGTCTTAACAGCATTTTCAGAACCAATTCCAAGTTCTAATGAAAGGGACACAGTTTCTTTTCCAGCCATGTTAATTATTGACGAATTTTTAAGTAATTTTGCAGCTGTGTCTTTTCCAACTATCTCATCACCATAGTAGTTCTTGCTAATATTTACAGTCAATTTATCTTCAGATATGCTTTTACCAAGGATATTTGCATCACAAATATTTAACATTAAATTTTTTTGATAATCAGTAATTTTAACTGAGAATTGCATTATGCATATTTACCTTTCAGAGTAGATTTTGCACCACATGCTTCACAAATCAAAAAAGAGATTCTATTTTCTTTCAGAATTTTTGTGTCAGGACTTTTACAAGTATGACATTCCAAATAATCTTTTATATAAATTTGGAAAAGACGTGTAAAATCATCAGGAGCTCTTCTTCCAACAAACATTGCCTTATCACCTAAGCGTTCAGCTGGGACAGCAAATTCCTTAGAGAGGTATTGTAGTACTTTATCAGGATCCCGACGTAGAATTTTTGGAAATTCAGAGAAATTACGAAGGAATGTCTTTTGACCTTCCCACATGACATCCACCACAGGAAGTTCAAATCGGGTAGACTCCTTTTTAGTTGCACCCATTTTATCTTGAATTCTCTTAAGTAGACTTTCATAATCAGATGATGTCATTAAAAAATCATGCACCCGATACCCTATATTGGTTTTTGAAAAAGAGAAATCGGGTGGATTTTGTTGGCTTACATCTTTCCTATTCGGAAGACATTAGTTCCACATGTAGGACATGTGCCTTTAACAGCAGGACGTCCATTTTTGAGTTTAGTTTCTTTGGGATCTTTAACTTCCCTTTTAGCTCTGCATTTTACGCAATATGCTTCTACCATTCTAGAAAACCTCTTACTTGGTGGTATTTAGGAAGAGCCTGTGAAAATTATTTAACTATAGACTAGATGTGTGTAAATTTTTGCTAATTCAGAAATACCGTATTGTAAAAAAAATTCAATAAATATGGTTTTTTATTCAATTTTTCTAAAAAAAATTGTATTTGTGTTGATTTTTTTATAATTATTCAATAAGAGGCAAGATTTTGCAAGGAGGACAGTTATAAACACCATAATTAGGATATAACAAAATGGTCTTAAAAAAAGGGATTATTATCACAGTGATTATTTTAGTTGCAATTACTGCATCTAGTTTCATTTTTTGGGTTATTCCTCAAACGACTCCATTGACTTTAGTAGTATCAGATTTTAAAAATTATATCGATGGAGCAAAGAAAATCCAGGAGGTTTTACAAGAGTCAACTGAAACTGAATTTCAGAATCTTTTAGATGGAAAAACTTTACCAGATGATTATATTGCGATGTCAGATATCACATCATCACAAGTTACGGCTCAAATTAGCGAATTTGTGACATCCAAACCGCCAAAAGAATGGCAAGATAGCTATATTAGTCATATGGAGGCTTTAAAAAAATTCAACGCGTATGTCATAGAAACAAAGGTAGTAGCAAACATGATAAAAAATAACACTACAGATACTGAAATTCTGCAAAAAATAGAGTTGCTAAAATCAGAATCACATGAATTAATCATTAAATCAGATGCATTGAGACCCAAGTAGGCACAAAACCGAATTATAATATTTTTAAAAGTTGGAAATCGTTAAAAAGCAATTCAGTAATTAGAAAAAGAATGTCTCAGAGATCTGACAAAATAGAAAAAGACGTCAGTGCATCCACGGCTAATAAATTACTAGTTATTTGTATTGACCGAGATAATGACATAGGTGAAAAAACGGGGATTATCACGCCGGTAGTTGGAAGAAACGCGTGTATCGAGGCAGCGCAGAGATTGGCATTGGAAGATCCAGAAGATGCAGACTCTAATTCAATGTTTGCTGCAATTAAAACATATGAAGATCTGATAAGTAAGGGATACCAAGTCGAAGTTGTTACTGTTGCAGGAACCAAAGAGAGAGGAGTCCAAGCAGATGAAAAAATTCTAATCGAAATAAAAAAAGTGTTAGAGGTATTTTCTGCAAATGGTGCAGTCATCGTATCAGATGGTGAAGACGATGAAAGTGTCATCCCAGTTGTTCAAAATGTACTTGCAGTTGTTTCTGTTCAACGAGTGGTGATGAAAGTAAGTAGAAGTGTAGAGTACTCATATGCAGTTTTTGGGAAATATCTACGAATGTTAGCATATGATTCAAAATATTCTAAATTTTTCTTGGGAGTTCCAGGAATACTTTTGTTGATTGGGGGGATTGGATCAATTATTGGATATACACAGGAAATATTTGCAGTGCTGATAAGTATTGCAGGTGCAGCATTTTTAATTAGAGCTTTCGATATAGATAGAGCATGGTCTAATTTAACAAAGCCTACCCCAATGGGATTTATCAGAATATTTACAATGGTCGCAGGAGTTTTATTAATTATATCATCAATTCCAGCTGGAATTAGTTCAGTAGATCAGGAATTAATAGAAAAAGATGCAGAATTAATCACAGCATTTACAGATAAAATTATAATCGGTCAATTTGTTACTGGGGCATTACCAATTTTATGGATGGGATTGGGTGCAATCTTTGCCGGAATATTACTCAGTAATTGGATAGGAGGAATTCCGAGACAAATTACTGATGTTTTAAGACTTGTAGTGCTTATAGCATTATATCCCATAACATCTCAGTTTATCACCATTATGATAAAAGATGAAAGTGCATTTACGTTAGTTCCACCTCTGTTGGCAGGTCTTGCCGCTACCTTAATCTCAGCTACCATTCTTTTTAAAAAATATAGAAAAAACAAAAGTCAGGAGATGGTATCAGACTAGATAAGAATTTCTTTCATCAGTTTAATTTCTGAAAAACACTGATATCATCTAGTGAGTATTGATTATCAAAGGTGATTTGACATGAGAAAGATAAAAGACAGCATTTTCCAATTATCAGGATTATACAAAATTTATGCAACAAGACTTGAAAATGAAATACGTGGTGGGGATATTCCCAATCATCTTGCCTTGATTTTAGATGGGAATAGAAGATGGGCGAAAAGACACCTATCAGTTGTAAAAATAGGTCATTGGAAGGGAGCAGATGCAGTAGAAAAACTCCTTGATTGGTGTGAAGAATTAGATATTAAGATAATTACATTGTATGCACTTTCAGCAGAAAATCTTGATAGAGAGGATGAAGAATTAGATCATCTTTTTGAGTTGATTCGTATTAGATTAGAAAAATTATACAAAGATCCTAGAATTCATAAAAACAAAATGAGAGTTAAAGGAATTGGTAGAATAGAACTATTGCCGGATTCAATTAAAGAAGTGTTAAAACGATTAGATGATGTAACGAAAGATTATGACAGTCATTTTCTCAATATCGCATTAGCCTATGGAGGACAATATGAATTAGTTGACGCCGTAAAAAAAATAGCTGAAAAGATCAAAGATGGATCATTAAATATCGACGATATAAATAAAAAAGAGATAGAATCTAATTTATACACTTCATATTTACCACAATCATCACCAGATATGATTTTAAGAACGTCTGGTGAAAAAAGATTGAGTGGATTTCTAATGTGGCAAAGTGCGTACAGTGAATTGATCTTTATGGATATATTTTGGCCGGAATTTCGAAAGATTGATTTGATGAGAGCTATTAGAACATTCCAAGAAAGAAAAAGAAGGTTAGGCAAATGATTAGGATGCACGAGAAATGATTGAAGAAACATCTGCAGGTATTGTGTTGTTTAGAAATGAGGATTCCAAAATTCTATTTTTATTACTGCATTATCCTTCAGGACATTGGGATTTTGTTAAAGGTAAAATGGAAAAGGGTGAATCAATACATGAAACGGCAATAAGAGAAACAAGAGAAGAAACAGGAATTACGGATATTTCATTTTTAGATGATTTTGAGGAGTGGATTGAATACAATTTTCAATTTCAAGGAGAATTGGTTCATAAGAAAGTTGTTTTTTTCTTGGCAGAGACAAAAACCAAAGATGTTTTAATTTCACATGAACATCTTGATTACACTTGGATGGATTATCAAACTGCGATGGAAAAAACAACATTTGATAACGCCAAATCAGTTTTAACTAAATCAAAATTATTTCTTGCCAAGACTTTGTAGTTGTAAATCTTTTGCAATTTTTACAGGATTTTTATCTTCAAGAATAGTTCTACCTACAATTAGATAATCAGTTCCAGATGAGATGGTTTCTTTTGCACTTCCTCCTTGAACACCAATACCCGGTGAAAAAATATCCAGTGTTTTACCTGCTTTTTGGCTACAATATCTAATAATTTTTGGAAAAGTTGCTCCAACGACAATTCCATCAGATTTAGAGGCAATAGCCCAATCTAAGAATAATTGATACAGTTGTTGTGTTTTACCTGTCTTAACTTCCATATCATATGATAATTTGGCTTCAGGGGCACTCATATGACATAATGTGATAACACCCTTGTTTTCCTTATGACATAATTTTACTAATTTTTTTAGACTGTCTAATCCCATAATTGGATTGACAATTACCGCGTCAAAATCTACATTCCAAAGATGATCGGTAGTAACTCTATTAGTATTTCCAATATCATTTAATTTAATGTCAGCGATAGTTTGCAACCCATAACTATGAGCAATTTTATTTATTCTAGAAATTTCTTTTGAACCAAGTGGTAACAATAAATGAAAATTAAGTTTAATTCCACATAAATAAGGATGTAGCTGTTTAATGTTCTGAATGGTTTTTGCTTCTAGATTATCAACAGATGATTCATAATCATTAGCAAGAATAATTTTGCCATTCTTTTTTGAGATTTGAGAAATCCTAGTTTTGAAGGTGGCCATAATCAACTAATGGATGTGTTTCTTTTAGTTTTATAATTTTGATGTATGAATAACCATGCTCTGATGGATTTTCTACAAATGAAGGTTCAGCGCCATTGGTGGTTGTAAATTTTAAGAATGGTTTTTGTGGATCATAATCAAGAACAACATGACAGAAATAAGATGTTCCTTCTTCATTAAAATTCATAAAAACTCCTACAAGCCATTTGTCACTATGAGGGAATAGAAATAGTGGAAATGGAGTTTCTTCAAAACCCCAAGTGAGTTTTGCAAGACTAGATAAATCTTCAAGCTCAATAGGCTGATATCTATCACTAGTTCCATTTCCCGGTTTCAGAGTATCTGGAAGAGATTTGATTCTCACAATGGGGGAATATAGTTTACTTGCATCAGAAGTAGAATTTACAATGGTTGATTCTTCTTTCCCACCTTTTAATCCGTAACAAATGTAATGACCGTTGTGTTCAAGTGGTGTATAATATACAATGGGTTTTTCTTTTAGAATATCCATTTGAACAGATAAAATTTTCTGACCAAGATGATCATGGAGGAATGATACGCGTGGTGCACGCTCAAGAGCACAAACTAATCTAGAAAATTCCAATGTAGAAGAAACTTCAATATAACGCGGTAACTTGTCCACAGTTAATTTTTGTGTTGTACTAAATTAAACTTACTTAAAATATTTCAGCCTATTTTCTTCTGTCAATTATTTCGTGCACAGCAGGACCGGTTCCAATTATAGTTACAGGCGTGTTTAATTTATTCTCAATATTTTTTATAAATGATTTTGCATCTTCAGAAAGTTCTTCATAAAATGTCATGCCTGCACAGTCTGGAAAAATCACGTCTAATTTTGTTATTGAAATTTGGGTTGCACTATTGAGCATAATTGCACGCCTGGCTAAATCAAAATCAAAATCAGCAGCGCGTCTCTGTCTACCAGTTACAGTTCCAAATTCAGACCAACCTTTGCTTTCAGCTTCCTTAGGCGTAATCTCTTTTGCTAAAGGTCCAGTCCCAACACGAGTGACGTATGATTTGAAGACAACAATTACTTCGTCAACTTTTTTTGGTCCTAGTCCAATATCAGCACAAATTCCAGAAGCGGTAACATCTTTTGAAGTTACAAACGGATATGTTCCATGCCATAAAGATAGGAATGTGCCTTGAGTTCCTTCTATCAATACATTTTGATTAGCAGAAAGTGCTGAATTTATTTCAGCAGGAACATCCACTATTAATGAAGCCAGAGAATCAATATCTTTTGCCAATTTTAAAACTATCATTGCCCTATCCGCATTTGCAGGACCCGTACCTGAACCAGTACTGCCAATCTTTTCTTTTAATTCACCATTTGAATCACGAATCAGATGACTTTCTTCAATAATTCCACAATGTTTATCAATAAAGGAACGCCCAGATGCACCAAAATCTTGAATTTCTTTTAACAAGATCTGTGGATTAATTACAACACCAGGACCAATCATCAGTTTTGCATTTTTATTCAGAAATCCACTTGGAAGCATTCTGACTTTGTATATTTTATCACCATCTCTAATTGTATGACCAGCATTAGGACCAGCTCCACCACGAACAATGATTTTTGGATTATCTTTATTTGCTAAATAAGATATTATCTTCCCTTTACCTTCATCTCCAAAAAAACCACCAACAATAACAGTAGATGTCACATTCTTAAGCTCAAATTTCGTTTATTTAAGCTACAGTGGTTTCAGATGATTTAATATTCAATTAGAAACGGAATTGAGTATTGGCAGGACCAAATTATGCAGGAAATATTATAGTGATATTAGCAAATCTTCCAGATTTTCTCAGAATACCTGTTTTAAAAAAAAGAATGATGGAATTTTTTTCATTGTCAGAAATAGATAAAAAAGAAATTATCAATAATGCTCTTGAAGCTGGACCCACAATCCCATTTCCAAATTTTTCAAAACTTTTTAAGACATGGTTAGAGATCTTAACTACATTTACAGAAGAACAGCGAAATGAATTATTTTTAGGATACATCAAAGAAATTTCTGAATTTCCACAAAAACTAATTGTGTTTAATTTAGACGGAATATTAGAAATTTTCTTAACATTAGATACTGACAAAAAAGATATTCTGGCCAAGACAATTAGAAATATAATTAATGATCTTGATGTAGAAAGAAAAAGGAAAATAATGATAGTCATACCAGATAATGCGAAAAAACATTTAAAATTTTAGGCATCTGGAAGTTTATCGGGTTTTCTGTTATCTTCATTTGTATAGTCTATTATTTCGCCTTCAGGAGAAAGTACGCCTGCAAAAATTTTTTCGTGCTTTTTCAATAGTTTTCTATGATCCAGCATAGACATATCAAGTCTCATTTCATTCATCACCATTACTCTGTATTCTTTCCATTCCGCCCAACATTTGTTACAAACTGGATATTTTTCTGCAACCACATCAAGTTCTTCCTTGTCTAAAATTGGATTCTTACATTTTGTGCAAGTTCGAGTCATGAGATATAACAAAAAAGAACTCCTATTATCTTTTATTGAAGTTAGTTTTGATTTAATATTCCCAGATCTGGTGTACGCTTAAATTTATGGGTTTAATGTTATTGCCACTTAATTATCCACAAATTTTGGCTTTTGCTATTTCTGATAATTATTTTTTTATTTTCCTGTTCGAAGTTTTCCTTGTTCATCAAATTGCTCTTGTATGCTAGAAGTAGCATTTCCAAACTCGATGTTTAGTTTATTGTTATGTTCAATGATTTCATTTCTAGTTGTTGCTGCGGCTTTTTGAAAACTTTTCATAGCCTCCTTGGAGGACTTACCTTCATCTAGTGCTTTTGCTTTGGCTTCAAGTCCTTGATCCATCTTTTTTTCCGTAAACAAAAATTGTCCCCAGAAAATATTCTTGACAGAAGAATCAACATCATTTAGAAACTGTAAGAATACATTTTTAGGGGTATTTGGTTCATTTTCTTTTTCAAGCAATTTCAAGTCATTAGACACAGATTCAACTGTTTTCTGTTTTTGTTCTTGAATATTTTGTAATTTTTCATCTGAATTCTTTTGTTTTATTTCTTTTTCAGGTTGTAATTCTGTTTGTGGAAGAATTGTATTTGAGAAAGGGTTTGGTAGGATTTTATTATCAATTATATTTGAAATACTTCCTATAGTCATTGGAATAGATACGTCAGATTTAGTTCCTTGAGTAACGTTTCCTCGTGTAAATTCATTAAGTTCACTTGATTTAATTCCTTGAGGAAGAATTAATAAAGGAATTACAGATTTTCGTTCTTTTACGTCATATGTAATTTTGGCATCTACAAATAATTTATCTTTTGTTGCACTGATTATGATAGTATATTGTCCAGTTTCTGTGGGAATTGGTGATGTAATTGAAAACTCTCCTAATGAATTAGTTGAAATTAACATAGTTCTAGATGGAAAACTCGCTTGAATTTGCACGTCGTTAACAGGATTTCCATCAGAATCCGTCACTAGACCTGAAATGGATGGATACTGGCCTACCTTGTATTCAGATTCACCGTTTATGGTCAATACTAATTCATCTACATCAGCCCAAATTTGAGGGATGAAAAATAGTCCCAAGTACGAAAACAATATCACGGCAATTATCTTATACAACACCAATTATGGAAAAAAATGAAAACAATACCATTTGTCTAAAAATCTGATCATAATGATGAATATTTTTGGAGTAAGATTAAAGAGAAATCATAGAATAGTCAAAGTACGTTTAAATACATTATTTCATGACTTTTCTCTCATAAATTGGATTCTAATTTATTTATCTAAAGAAATATGACGTTGAAAAAAATCACATAGGTATGTGAATAAGGGTGGAATATTTTCCTAATTCATAAAAAGTTGGAAATGATTAATTTTTGTGCCACTACAAATTAAAACATGTGCAATGTTACTATAATCGTGAGTGCTACTAATCAACTTCGTGCTGACCATGATCAGGTTCGTCGTTTAGAAAAAGTAGTTTCAAAGTGTGCTGAAGAGATATACAAAGGAACACATATTCCATTTTCAGACATAGAAAAAATCACCATAGTGATTTCAGATTTTGTAGATACGATTCATCATTCTAGAGAAGAAGATTCATACTTCCCATGTGTTGCAAGTTATGATACACTAAAGGATGAAATTCGAAAATTTATGATTGAGCATGAGTTTGGGAGAAATATTGCAAGGGAAATTTCGAGGCATCTGTGTAGATGGAAAAAGGGGGAAGATGCAAGAGAACCAGTAGCTAGATTTTTGAAAACATATTCAATATATTTATTTGATCATCTAAACAAAGAAAATAAATTTTTTGATGAAGCAGAAGCAAAAGTTTTGTCGAAAGAAGAGGAGACGGAGATGTATGAGCAATATAGATCAGTTAATGCCATAGTAAAAAAGGTAGATGAAATGATAGCAGAGATTGATTGGCTTGAATCAAGGTCATGGTTTTATCTTTCTGTGTAATTTAATCATGTGGAATCATTCCATTTTAGATTGCATGTCTCGAAGAGACTATGACTTCAACACGTGTAACATCAAATAAATTCCACCCAATTCATATATGATATAAAAAATCCCTCAACATGAAAAATGATTTACTGGTAAGAAAAACAGTAAAGGTGAATACTGATGTGTCCAAAGTTTGGAATGCATTAACAAATCCAAAAATGATCAAAAAATATCTTTTTGGAACCAAAGTAATCACAGACTGGAAGGTTGGCAGTGAAATAATTTTTCAGGGAAGTTGGGAAGGAACGAAATTCCGAGACAGGGGAACGATAGAAAAATTTGAAATTGAGAAATTATTTCAGTATACATATTGGAGTAGTCTTTCGGGCCTAGAAGACAAAAAGGAAAATTATTCTTTGATTGTATTTGAATTGGTTAGTGATGGCAAAACAACAAAATTGACAGTTTCTCAAAGGGGCTTTGCGACCAAGGCAGCACAAGAACATTCGGATAAGGGCTGGAGCATCGTTTTCCAGAAAATCAAGAAACTTTTAGAAGATTAGTATTTTTTGCATAAGGTTATGTTCTATTTCACTAAATGCGGTTCTATTGGGGAATTCAACATCCTGAACAATTTCAGTAAATTTGAAATCCTGAAATTACACCAACACTACAGATGACGGTCATACTCGGTTTCTAGAAAATAAAAGGAATTTAGAATCTAATTTACCTGAAATGTTGTTGTTGCTTTATTGCGTACGTGTTGCACCATCATAGAAATCAGGTTACTGTGAAATATTAAAAACAGTAAACGTTAGTCAATATTTTGAATATAAAGTAATAATAGATAACAAAAACAAAACCAATTGTGAAGATAAAATGTCCAAAATGTAAGAAAACTGCAGAACTATCCATGGATTTCTCTTTAGTCAAATGTGAAAACTGTAATTTGGACATGAGTTATGGTGAATATGTCAAATTTGTGGCACATAATGAACCAACATATTCAGACATTCTTGGAGATTATACCGGTAGCACTGAGGGCCAAACTGCAGGTTCATTAGATGAATGGGATTAACAACTTAGTAAGATCATTCAGCAGATTAAAATAATTAGATTATGAATTGTTAAACATCATTGGAATTTCTATTAGAAAACATATTAAACTTGATTGGATTTTTGGTAGGACTTGCAATAGGAATAATGTCTATAATTGGATTTAGAAATACGGGTAGTCCCACCTTATTCAGATTAACAATTGCGTTTTTTTCAATTAGCATTGGTTTTTTTGTAATATGGGTTGGATACATGCTAGAAGATTTTGTAATAAAATCAGGTAGTATAGAAAGATGGATTCAGACTTTAGGAATTATCATTCAAACAGTAGGTTATTTTTTTATAGCATTTTCACACAGTATTAAATCATTTTTTCCAAAATCAAGACAGTTCAGATCAATTGGAATTTTTCCATTATTCTTAGTATCATCTGTACAAATTGAACATGTATTTAGATCTGTTTCATTTATCTTACTAGCTTATGGTGCAATTGAAACTATGTTATCATATTTTGAAAACAGAAATAGAGGAGCCATATCTGTCGCAGTTGGCTTAGCATTATTAGCTCTTGGAGAATTTTTAGGGTGGTATTCATTTGTATTTCCAGAATCTATTCTGTATTCAGTTTCCATTTCTATCAAAATTGGAGGGTTGATTGCATTGTTCATTCCAGTAAGTAAAATTCCTTTAACCAAGATAAAATTTGATGAAGACATTGAGTAATTAATTGTCAGGCTCAAATTAATTACAAGTCAAAATTTGTCAAATTCTTTTATCTTTTTAGTGTATTGAAAAATATCATCCCACTATCATAGAAATATCAAAAATAATGTGGGTAGGGATACATGGCAGAATACAGAACACATATGAAAATCATTGGAGATATTTTATCTACAACTCGTGATGGACTGCAAGATGTAGATGGAGCAACTGTGACTCACTTGATTAGAAAAGCCAACATATCACATTCAAGAATTTCTAGGATTCTTAAAACGCTAGTATCTCAAGGATTATTAGAACAAACAGAGACGCATGGCTCAAATAAATACAGAATAAGCCAATCAGGTCGTGAATTTCTTCAAGCATATTATACATTCACAAAATTTGCAGATAATTTTGGAGTAACAATTTAACCATCTTTTTCTTCAAATTCGTCTGAATCATTGTCAAACTCATCCTCAAATTCATTATCCTCATATTCAGATGATGGATTTGACATATTATACAATAAAAAAAATTTGGACGTTAAAAACTTATTCAAGAGAAATGAATAATTAAAGAAAAAATATGAAGAAGGTAATTGAAAGTTAAGTGTAATCAGGAAGGCATTGAAAAAGCAAGTGGAGTAATCAAAGATGGTGGAATTGTTATTTTTCCAACTGATACAGTGTATGGAATTGGCTGTAATCCATACAATAGAAAATCAATTCAAAGAATTTACAAAATTAAATCAAGAGAAAGAACAAAATCTCTTCCTATTTTGGCTTTTTCCAAAGAGGTTGCAACTAAGATTGTAGAGTTTGACAGAGATTCAGAAAACATTGCAAAAAAAATTTGGCCAGGACCATTAACTATAATTTTAAAATTAACTGATGAAAAACTCAAAGAAGCATTAAATGTGGCAGATAAAGTTGCAATTAGAGTCCCAAATCATCAGTGTACTTTGGGGCTACTGGAAAAATGTGATTTCATAGTTGGGACCAGTGCAAATATTTCTGGTTCTCGTTCATTTAGTAATCCAGAAGACTGTTTTAAAAATATTCACGACTATGATCTTTTCTTGGATGGTGGAATAATACCTAGTCACGGAGAATCAACAATAATTGAATTTATTGATGGAAAGTTGAAAATCCACAGAGAAGGAATTTTAACACAAAAGGAGATCTTGAAAATACTTTGAATTTAATAATTACATGTGCTAGACATTTAGAAATAGAGACTAAACAAGAATTAATACGTATTTTAGAAAAAATAGGAGATCCTAAACCTTCAATAATGATTACAAGTATGTCAGGGATTTTGACAGCTGAAACTATCCTAGAGCCAATGAGTACAGTGAAAAAAATGAGAGAGATGTTACTAGATGAACCATGGTGTGTCAGATACTGTCTAAGAGTAATTCCCATTCAAAAGGTTACAGAGACTAAGATTGAAGATATTGAAAAAGGAGTTTTAGATTTAATTAAATTTATTTCGGATTCAGAGTCATATAGAATATCAATTGAGAAAAGAAATTCAAATATTTCAAGTCAAGAGTTAATTTCTAGAATAGCAAACAAAGTCAACAATAAGGTATCATTGGAATTTCCGGATAAAATAATTTTGATCGAAATTTTAGGAAGTACAACAGGAATTTCGATAGTTGAAAAAACAGGTATTTTGAGTGTAGAAAAAACTAAGCGGAGTATTTCAGAGTAAAATTGCAGCTTTTTCTAAAAGTATGTCAGCGAGAGGATTTTTTGTAGAAATCACAGCAAGTTGTTTGTCGCTTATTTTAAAATATTTTTTTAAAAATGAAGTATTATTTTTTGAGAAGATCTTAACAGCCATATCACCTAATTCTGCGTAAAGTGCATCCAATATTATTCTATTACCCATACCAATAAGGGTAAAATTTTGTTTGGGTTTTATTCCAACAGAGTTAATTGCATCAGAAATTTGAGATGAGATGGCAAAACGCATTAAAATATCAATTTCAAATTTATTTGAAAGTAAATTATCATCCCCATAGGAATAAACAGATAGGGTAAGAATTTTTCTAAGATGATAATTGTTTAGTATAAAATTACTAGATATTGCCTGAAGCTTAATTTTTGGATATTTCTTTCTAAGTTTATCAATATACGTGGCATCGATGTTATTTTGACTCTGAATTTCAATAACCTGAATTAATTTTTTAGATATATTAAAAAACAATCTATCAGTGGATCCCCCATGAATTATAGGAATGATACTTACCACATCATCGTTTTTTATTTTAGTCATTCTTCCTTCCATGACAGATGAATCTGTACCGTTGATCGCTATCAAAATATTTTCAATATCTAACTTAGGCGTATTAGTGGGTTTTAATTCTAAGAGTAAATCAAGAAGCTCTTGAATTGAGATATCTGATTTTTCAATTTTTAATTCATCTGTTGAAAAAGATTTTTTTGCTCCACCTACAAGTTTAATCATTATCATATTTTTGATTATTCAAAATGTTAGAGATTAAGTTTTGGTTTTGTCTAGCTTTTTATCCTTCCGCAATATCACTTGTTTCTGGATCAGATATTGCATCTATTTCTTCTTGAATTTCATCGTCATTCTCCGCGCTAGAAATTTTTTCTTCGAGGGTAAAATTTTCAAGTCGAGCAGATTCTATTTGAGATTGTTTTATTTTTTCTTCACGAGTTTCTTTTTTAATAAATTTAGTAATATAACCCGCAATTTCATTTTTTAGTCCTTTTGAACGAATAATGGCTATTTGATCTAACGCCTTTTTATTATCAGTAAAATCTGCTCCAAATTTTGACTTGTGTATATCTAGTACTTCATAAGAAAGACGTTTGATTCTATTCATTAATCATGTAGTGATTTAGGGTTTTTTATACCTATATTCCTAGGAAAGATTTTGAATTTTCTTCCAATAATAAAGCCATTTCATCATATGATTTACCTAGTATTTTTGACGCGCAAAATATAACGCTTGGAATAAAGTAAATTTGTCCGGATTTCATTTCAAAACATTTTGAAAACTTTACAGGGCCATCTGTTTCAACAAGAATTTTTTTTTCAGGGGTTTCAGATAAAAGCATCTGCTTGTCATTTGCATAAATCAAAACAGGGCCATATGAAACAAAAAAGTTCATATCCATTGCTTTTTCAAGTTGTTTTTTGCTTCCATCAAACCAATGAAGCAATGCGTGTTTAGTTTCATAGGAGGTCATAATCTGAAATATGTTGTCAAGGCTTTTTCGTGAATGAATGGATACTGGTTTTTGAAATTTTTCGGCTATAGAAAGAAGAGTTTCAAAAACATGGATTTGTCTTTTGTTGTCTTCTGGATATTTTACATATGTAGGATCTAATCCAATCTCCCCAATACCAGAAAGATGGTGGTGATTATTACCAATTAGATCTATCATTAAATCTAAATCGTCATTTGCGCGTTCGGGATGAATTCCAATAAAAGGCAAGATAAGTTTACTTTTTTTCCCAATTTCCAAAGTTCTTTTAGAATCCGCTGTATCCATGGAGACGCAACATGCTTTGATGTTAATATTCTCCATTCCTTTAATTATATGATCCAAATTGGGGTAATAATCTGAATCAGATAAATGAATATGAGAATCATATAACCAGGTCATTGCTTTATCAACTTTCAAAATAGTCTGTATAAATCGATTTCTTAGTGATATTTTTTCACTCATAGTCTTTTATCAGGAAAATGAAAAGAATGACTAATGAAATCGTCAGAACTGGGAATTTCAGCGATGTATAGAATTTTAAAAAAAGCAGGCGCCGAGAGAGTTAGTGATGAATCTGCAGAAGAGTTAAGAGCCATAATTGAAGAATTGGCTAACAACATTGCAAAAAGTGCGATAGATATGGCTTCTCATGCAGGAAGAAAAACGGTGAAAGCAGAGGATGTTAAACTTGCTTCGAAACCATTTATTTAATTTTAAACTGAAGAGTTTAATTATTCATTTTATGTTTTTTAAAATGGTGCGGTGGCAGAACGGTTATGCGTGAGCCTGCAAAGCTTATACAAAGGGGTTCGACTCCCTTCCTCACCTTTCAATAATTTAATCAAGTTCAACTATTATTTGTCCTTTCATCCAAGGATGTAATGTACAAAAATAATTATACGTTCCAATATCTTCAAAAGAAAATGTGAATGATTCATGAGGATCTAAATATCCACTATCAAACAATTCATTGGGATCATCATAAAAACCTGAGGTGACAGTATGAAATGCTGAATCTTCATTCATCCAGGTAACTAAAGATCCTTGTTTTATCATAATTTTTGATGGAGTGTAACAAGAATCAGTTGTTTCACATCCAGGACGGGAAACCTTAGTTGACATTATAACATCTGCCATGTGGGATATTCTTGGTTCGTCAATGTCCTTGACAGTAGCATTTTGAAGAAAGATTGTAATCACCAATATCATTCCTACTATTAACAAAATTAATGAGTAAGCAATTCTTTTTTTCCACAAATCACATCACATATAGAACTGGGGTATTATGTAATTACCAAATTCTCTAAATATATAGCATATTAGAATAAACACTTGACTCACAATGGTAATGGATTGCTGGAATATATTCCAGGTTCACATGCAATGTTAGCTCAAAAGAATTCCAATACACCGCTAGAAGGTTTTTCAGAAAATGTTAAAGGAAGTATACAGGAGTATGCTGAAAATTCAAAAAGCGAGGTAGAAAAAGGTAATAATTTTTTACAGTGGGTTCTTACAAGAGTGTTCGAGGCCACAGAAGATGATGCAGCAGATGCAATTGTGGATGGTGCAAATGATCTCGGCATTGATGCGTATCTCCCAGTAGATTTTTCAGATAATACTATTCGTCTATTTCAATCAAAATACGGAACATCTCATTCATTTGAAGCAATTGCCAAATTCAAAGAAGATGCAAAACGCCTACTTGGAAAAGATGTATCAAAAATGAGGCCCGAGTTAGCACAGCTTGTTACGAAAATCAAGGAAAAAAATTTAAAGATAAAATGTTGTTATGTGACGGATCAAAAAGTAGAATATCAAGATGAATTGATCGAAATCATAGATATTGAAAAAATTATTCAAAAATTGTGGGAGAGAATAAAAAAACCAGCTGTTGGAAAGAAATCATCAATTAAATTAGAAAGAATGCTTCGACATAACAATACAATTCTTGGAATTTTGAAATTGAGAGAATTAACAGAGTTTGTTAGCAAGAATAGAGACTATGTTTTCGAATCAAATATTAGACAATGGATGCAATTTAAAACAACCGTAAACAAAGGATTGCGGGAAACACTTCAGAATAATCCAGGAAAATTTTTTTATTACAATAATGGAATTACAATTGTAGTTAATGATTTTGAAGAATTAGGTGAAAATATTATTGAGCTCCATGCACCGCAAATTGTCAATGGGGCACAAACATCTAATTCAATTTTGGATCACTCAAAACGAACTAAAAACATGGATGGATCTATGACAGTCACTATAATTAAAGCAGATGATGAACAAGAGCAAAATAATATCACAAAATATAGAAATTCACAGAATTCAGTTAGAGGAAAAGATCTTGTGTCTTTGATGGATTTTCATAAATCAATTAAATCTCAATTAAAAAACTGTGGATATTTTTATGAGATTCAAGCTGGCTCGTTTGATACAAAATCAAAATCAAAGCAATCAGAATACGAAGGGGATTTAATATACAACAATTATCTTCCAGATAATCATAAAAAAGTGATTGTTGCAAAAGATGCCATTCAAGCTCTTGTGGCAGGAATAGAACAGAGGCCTACAGAAGCATATAGCTCTCCAGCCCAATTTCTTCCTAGAGGAAGTAAATACGATGACATATTCAATGATAATCTCAAAGATGATTATAGGATTTTACTTTATCCATATTTGGTCAAAGAGTACGCAAAGAAGATATTGAAATATGGAAAACAGGGAGGACATAAAACAAAGCGTTACGCAACTTTGTTTTATGTGGGAGTTTATTTTAGAATTTTACATAAAAAAATTTTAGAAACTAAAGGAGATTTTAAGAGTGATGTGAGAAAACTGGAGCCCATATTTCGTAGTTTTAAATTAAATACAAGAATTTTAAGAATTACAGACATAGTTGTTACAAAATTTTTAGAAGATACAGCAGTAGATGATGAAATTGAATTAGCAAATACAAAACACAACTTCTTCTCACAACATGTATGGAATGATTCAATGCTCAGAGTCGTAGACAAAAAAATAAGGCAAGAAGAAGAGGAAATTTTATCCTTAAAAAAACTTGCAAGCAATTTGTTTTAGATTTTTATAGGTAGTAGTCCAACCAAGTAAAAATTTGCAGGAGGTTCACATTGGTCAGACTATCTACCTATATTTCCTATAAATTAGTATTATTTAACATGATTTTTTAGATGTTCTTAATCTAGAATCTTTTTTATATAGAATGAAGAGAGCAGATTACTGTGGGATCTAAAGAAAAATGTACTGTATGTAATGATAAAATATCTCTTCGTTTCAATCCCATGGAAGAATGGGGGATTAACGGTCCACTTTGTGGGAAATGTTACTCAAAAAAAATTAATGAGCATTATCCAGGAAAACATGTCAGAGTAAATAAAGAAGAATAGATCTAGTCAAATTTTGAATATTTGTTAACATTTAGACAATTCCATGCAAGAGAATCATTTTTTACATTTTTTTCTTCTAGAAATCCAATATCAGTGATTGTTTTTTTCCTTTTCAACAGAGTTATTTGAAAAGTAGAAAATTTTTTGCATTTACATTCTTCATATAAACAGAGATCATTATCACTTTTATCATGATCTTCTGCTGCATGTCCGCAATTACATAATGCGTCATGTTTTACATCTTTGAGGAATTTATTTGCATAAACACCTAACCTTAGATATGCTTCACCGCCATGTCCCTTCTTGAATCGTTCATAGTTTTCTGATTTCGGTAAAACTTTGAAAAACGAGAAATTTGATTCAGGTCGTTGAGAATCTGAACCCATTATGAACCAGTATTCATCATCAATCTCAACAAATCTGATCTTTATTGAGGAATCTAACCACCAATGGATTACATCATGCCAAAGTGTTGAAGCCTTTTTTCTATTAGTGAATAGTGGAACAACATTCATTCTAAGATCATAATAACGATAGGCCACACCTACAAAATCATCAAACCAATGAACAGAAGATGGGGAAGACAATATAGCAAAAGTCAGCCTAGAGCATATTTATCTGATCTTAATTGATGGTAATACCCTTATATTTCAGTTTTTAATATACACCGTATGGTTTCCTATAGAACAAGTATGCAAATTGTTGCAGATCTTTTGACTGCAGCAGAGCAGTCAGGTCAACAAGGTATCAAAACAACATCATTACTAACTAAGGCAAACCTATCACATTCCAGATTATCAAAATTCTTAGAAAATTTAACTGGTTCAGGGCTAATCAACAAAATAGAATTTGATGGCAAAAATGCGTTTGTAATAACAGAGAAAGGAAAACAGTATTTGGAATCTTACTCAAAATTTGCAGGTATTGCAGAATCTTTTGGGTTAGAACTTTAAAATTTATTTTTTCGATCTTCTTTTGATATTATCTTTTTGTCTTTCCTTTCTATCTTTATACGAACTGTAAAGAATAATTATGGACAACCCTGCAATTGAAGCATAGAATAATGGAATAAACGGGTGTTCTCGGATTTCTCCTGTAGAAGGAGATATGAATGCTATCGGAATGCTAACAATAAGAAAAATCATAACAACTAGGAGATATTTATCCACAATAATCATGATTTACAAAACCATATATCTTTTTGATTTGACATAGCGATATTAGAAAAACTATGAGTAAGATTCTTGAAATAATAGGATTCGTTTTGGTGGGGATAATGATATTATCCTTTGTAGGGATAATAGATCCAAAAAATGCGGGATTAACACCTCTGTTTTGGGGATGTGCGGGTGGAACATTATTAATAATCATATACAG
>JAEMQG010000117.1 GCA_022758935.1 Candidatus Nitrosopumilus sp.
TCTTGGCGCATGAAACACAATTCCTTTTGTGATAAAGTCGTATTCTAAAGGAGTATCAAGTAAAACTTTTTGTCCCTGTGTAATCTCTTGTCCTAATTCAATATTTACATAGCCATAGACTTTTTTTTGTATGTATAATTTACAAAATGCTACTTCCATTCCACATGTTTTCTTCTTCTCAAACACCGTTTCAATTGTTGGCCATTCTTCAGTTAATGCTCTAGTATAATATGGATAATCTCTAGGAATTCTTTCTAGTTTTGCAAAATTTCTTTGAGGATATCCAAATTCTTTTACTTTGTATCTAGTTCCTGCAAGAAAGTAAATTGCATCTTTATGAAGTTCTTCTAAAGCAATTGGGAGGGTTCTATCTCCTACCTTTCTTTCATTTAAGAAAATATCTACAGATTTACCAATTCCTCTTATGCTGTAATCATTTAACATAGAAGAAATTTTGTCAATATTTGGAATTATTCTATTATTGGAGACTATTAGATTGCCCTCCTTGATATGCTGTTCAATTACCTGACTATGTTCCTTTAATTCATGCTTAGAAATTGGCTTATCACAAGCCATCGCTAATACCTGAAATTCTTCTACAAATGGATTCTTTGGGTCAATGTATATTTTTTCGATATCTTCAAAATAATTTTCCGGATGATTCTTGTAGTATTGTGAAATTGGATCATTTCCGAGTACCAAGAAAGCATACCCTCGCTGTCCTTTTCTTGATGCTCTTCCAATTCTTTGAATTAATCTATTTACTGGAATAGTTGAGGAAATCACGCAGTCCACATTTCCAACATCTATTCCAAGCTCAAGAGTAGGAGTACATGAAATAGCCTGTAGCCTATCGTCTTTGAATTCCTGTTCAACTGTTTTTCTATAATTTGCCATAAGACCTGCTCTGTGAACCTTTATGTTCACTTTTTGTTTTCTTGCTTGGATCGCTAAAAGCTCTGAGTTGAGATGCGAGTTATTGAATACCATTGTTTTATGATTATTTTCAGTCAGATTTTTTGTTAAACCAACCATTAATGCGCGTTGAGTTCTAAGTGATGGAAATATCATCACAAAATCTGTCCGTCCTTTTTTACCCGAACCCTGAATTATCTTCATCTTTACTCCAAATAATTGCTCACAAAAATTTTTAGCGTCCTCTAGAGTTGCAGATGCTGCAACAAATTGTATCTTGTTGTTGCAAATTCGTTTCAATCTTTTTAGTATATAGTGAACATTAGATCCAAAAATTCCATAATATACGTGTGTTTCATCTACCACCAAAATTTTTAGAGTGGACAACAGCGATGCAAATTTAGTTTGGTGCCAAAGATGATAGTGCAAAACATCAAAATTTGTAATTAGTATGTGTGGGGGGTTTTCTAAAATTTTTCTTCGTTCTGTTTGCTCCGTATCTCCATCAAAAACTTTTACCTTTACCCCAATTTTTTCTGTGAACTTTAGGATTTTTGGATATTGGTCACGAGCAAGAGATTTTGTTGGAT
The DNA here is from genome assembly GCA_022758935.1 of Candidatus Nitrosopumilus sp. Taxonomy (GTDB): domain Archaea; phylum Thermoproteota; class Nitrososphaeria; order Nitrososphaerales; family Nitrosopumilaceae; genus Nitrosarchaeum. The sequence goes on from JAEMQG010000117.1 coordinate 1,506, forward strand.
AAACAAATATTGCAAAAATATTGTTGGACTCGGTAGATTCTTTTTTGATCTTTTGAATAACTGGAATCAGGAATGCCTCTGTTTTACCAGAAGCTGTAGGGGCCTCAATAATCACGTTTTCCCCAAATGATATCTCTACAATAGATTCTTCTTGAAATTTGTAAAACTGTTCTATTCCAATTTCCTTTAAATAATTCGTTACAGACTCAGTTAATCCTAAATCCTCCACTCTACAACCCATTTTAGGTTCCGTATTTTTTAGAATTTTGTATTGTGCAATATAGTCTTTTTTTGAGAAAAGAATTGACTCTGTAATCTTATCTGGCTTATTGTTTCCAATCATTTCTTTGATCTCTTTTTCATCTCTGATCATTCCTTCATCTTTTAGGCTCTTTGAAATTTCTTTAGTGACAAGTCCTTCATCAAATCTTGAAAGAAATTCTAAAAATACCTCATCAATATTTTTTGAAAATTCTAGAAGATCCTCAATATTGCAATTATTGCAGGAGATGTGAATTTTTTTGTTGAATGTTTTTTGTATTTCTAATTTGGACTGACATTTTGGACATGAAAATTTCAATTAAGTTCTACTTGATAAATCCTCTGGGATTTATTATTTGACTGCTTATTTTTAGTTCAAACACACATTCCACGACATTATTAAACGAGGTTAAAGCCTTGATTCTTAAAAATAAAAAAAATTGAGATTAACAAAATTTACAACATGAATTGTACTAAAGGTATGAGATTAATCCCAAAAAGCAAAATTGATTTAATTATTACTGATCCTCCATTTGCTATTGATTTTAAGGCAACCAAGGCAAATTATAACAGAATTTCCTCTCGAGTGATGCAAGGCTATAACGAAATCAAACCTGAGGATTATTATGATTTTACATTTAGTTGGATGAAAGAAGCATTTCGTATTCTTAGAGACTCTGGAAGCATGTATGTTTTTTCAGGTTGGAACAATCTTAAGGATATTCTACGAGCATTAGATGATGTTGGGTTTGTCACCATAAATCACATCATTTGGAAATATCAATTTGGTGTTGTGACAAAAAAGAAATTTGTAACATCTCATTATCACTGCATTTATGTTTGTAAAAACAACAAACAAAGAAAATTTTTTCCTTTCATAAGATTTGCAAAAAATTCAAAAACAAATGAAGGACGAAGTTTACATTACAGAGACAAGGAGGATGTGTGGGAAATCAAACGTGAATATTGGACTGGCGATGAAAAAACACCTACAAAACTCCCTGCTGAATTGATTCAAAAATTACTCCAATATTCAAGTGAAAAAAAGGATATAGTTCTTGATCCATTTCTAGGTTCAGGACAAGTAGCTATAGTGAGCAAGTCCATGGATCGACAATACTTGGGATTTGAAATAGTACCTACCTACTACAAATTTGCAAAAAAAAGACTGGACAAAAATCTTTACAGAATAAAATCAAAATAATCTCAAGTCTTGTTTTCTGACTCATCGATCTTTTTTGACTCCATTTTTTCCACAACCAACTTTCGAAGTTCGTCATCAGATTTTTCTAAAACGCTTATTCCAAGTGATTTTGCAATTGTTTCTAGTTTCTGCCTCTCTGTTTCAACTGGTCCTGAAATTTCTAGGCTCTGATTTGTAATATTTTTCATTTGTCCTTGAAGCTCATTTTTTGCTTTGTTGAATTCACTTATGGCTCTTCCTAACTGTCTTGCAGTATTTGGAAGTTGATTAGTTCCTAAAATTAATGCCAGTGCAACTAAAATTATGATTATCCATTCACTGCCTATTATATCCAAGAAATAATTAAACATAGGATAGAATTCATTTATTTGAAATTAAACGTAATGTTTTGCAAATTTCATATATGCCTGCATTTTTTATTCTCATTCATATTTTATCATTTATTGATTCAAATTTTAAAAATTTTGTATTCGCCTTGGTTCTAATTTTTTTCTAAAAATCACAGCTAGTATTGTCACCCCCATCCCTATTATGAAAAATACGAAGTACGGTGAATCTTTTCCAAATGCCTGAGTTATTTGCCCTCCTATGGCAGGTCCAATTGCCCAACCAACGCCAAAAATAGTTTCATAAGCGCCAATTATCTTGCCTGATATCCCTTTACTAGTTTTGCTTAAAATTATTTCAAGGGTAAGGGGGAAAAATATGCTAAATCCAAACCCCATCAATACCAGTGCTAATGCAAACATTATGATTGAATGAGATACTACTGAAATTGCCAATCCTACTGAAATGGCTATTGTTGCTGCAATCAACGTCTGGCTTGTTTTCCTCGAGAATTTACCTGCCAGAGCAAGTGATATTACCCTTGAAATTCCAAAAGCAAAATATAATAACAAAATATCCTTATCTGACATTCCACTATCGTCTAAGAATGCTGGATAAATCGAAAGAATTATTCCAAAAGATGATGTACAAAAAATCAACATTATTATCACTTCTGGAAACTTTTTCATCTCTTTAATTGACAAAAATGAAAATCTTTCATGATGATTTGTAATGCTTCTTCTAGAAATCAAAAGAGATGAAATTATTGCAGTAGCTAAAATAAATGAAGTTATCTGAAAAAGAATTCTGTATGTAATGTCTAGGTTTTCAAGAAATACATGTCCTAATAAGGGACCGATCATAAACCCCATTACAAAAAACATTGTAAACCAAGAGATATTTCTGACTCTGTTTTGTTCATTACTTTCATTAGAAATAATAGATTGGCATGGTGGCCAGAAAAACGCATGAGCTATCCCAGTAATCATTCTGAATCCCATTATCTCTGGAACTGACTGTGCTAATGAAAGAAGATAGATTGATACTGAATTTGTTGCAGCTCCTATTGCCAATAGATATCCGTTATTAAATTTGTCAAGAAGAATTCCTACAAATATTGGAATGAACATGTACGGAATAAAATTTGCCAATCCGATAAAACCCAGATCAGAATATGATGCTCCGATTATATTTTTTGCAAAGATTGGAAGAATTGGACCGTGGAGTCCATAGGAAATGACGATGATTAAGCCCGTGACGTTTACAAGTATCAATACTTTGTTCATTTGTATGCGGCAACTATTATTGCCCCACCCATAAGATCTTTCTCAAACTCCACCCTGGAAAATTTTTCTAGCAATAATTTTTCCAGCCTTTTGTTTTGAGGCCATCTTTTGAATGTGCCATAAAGAGTGCCAAATTTTAAGCCCAATCTTCCCCCTGCAATTAATGCCAGCACCGGAAGAATAACTCGTAGATAAAACGACATTCCTAATCGAATTATTAATTCATCTGGTTTTCCCAAATCTACAATTACGAATCTTCCATTATTTTTTAATACTCGGTGAATTTCTGAAATTGCAATTCTTAAATTGATTGCATCTCTTAGAGAGTATCCACACAATACTGCATCAAATTCATTGTCTCTAAATGGGATATGTTCAAAAACACCGTTTATCAATTCTGGAGTTTTTTCAAAATGGGTGCCGGTATTTTTTAACATGGGTACAAGTGGATCATACAGTGTAATTGAAATTTTTCCATCACATAACTTTAATGCTGTTTTAGACATATTTCCAAAACCAGAACCTGCGTCAAGAATTCTGTTTCCTGGAAATACTCTTCCTGATATTCCACGTTTCCGGTGTTCCACATCCTTACCCAGTGAGATGTACGAATTCACTTTGTCGTAAATCGGTATGATTTCACGTAATACCTCAATAACTTCTCCCCAATAACTTCCTAAGCCCAAATTTATCGTCTCAGAAAACTAATTTGAATGTCTATCAATTCTAAATAATTTAGTTATGCCGAAGTAAATTTTGAAGAATTTTTAGAATAATTTTGTAACTCTGATTCTGATACTCTTTCAAAGATTTTCTTGCTTGCAGTTACTTTGGCCATCTTGATATGACTCACCCCTTCTTTTTGTACTGCTTTTAGATTAATTGCTGCAATTGCAAGTGATGCAGCATCATTCAAACTCATATCACAATTATAATGTCTTTCCAAAAATACATTAACCTCGTCAGAACCAGCACCTATTGCAATTGCTGCATATTGTACATATGTTCCACTAGGATCAGTGACATAGATTGACTCTCCTTTTTGATCGACACCTGCAATTATCAAAGCAACTCCATTTGGACGTACCCCTGAATACTGTGTAAATTGATGAGATTGATCTGCTAAATGTTTGGCTACAGTTGCGACCTCCACTGATTCATCATAAGTCATTCTGTTTCCCTGTGAAAAGAATCTGGCATTATCTACCTGAACACGAGCATCTGGAATGTATCCTGCTGCTGCTACTCCAATATGATAATCAACTTGAAAAATTTTTTGTGTTACATTTGCAGTTTGTAGTACACGTGGTTTTTCCTCAACTGCCATGATGACGCCTTCTTTACTTCTTACTCCTATAGCCAGTGTGCCTCTTTTTACCGTCTCTATGGCATATTCTACTTGGTAAATTCTACCATCTGGAGAATACATTGTAGGAGTCATATCATAACCACGCGATGCCATCATGTCACGGCAAGTTCTTCTTCAGTCAATTTAAGGGTAATTGTCTTTCATTAATTGGTAATGGATATGGTAAAGATCTGGAAATGATGTTTTAAATCAATTTTTTCATAATGTACAATGAAAATAAATGATTAGAGCACAACTCTTAGAATTCAAGGAAATTTTGAGACATATGCCTCAATCAGAACAAAAAAATCCGACAAGTAGACCCGTAGATTATTTTTCCATTTGTTTAGTAAAATAGGCGGATCTGCAAGACTGAATACATGTACCCTTGTTTGAACGATCGTATGGTACACATCAATTAGCGCAGGAACTTCAATTAGATTACAAGGCTATTCAAAATCACGTGAAATTACTGGAGAAAAACCACATGATCCAAAAAATTGGCGAAAAGTAGGTATATTTCCATTTACCCACGTGTTTAGTATTTGACATTGATTTACTTGATATGATAATTGATAAACTAGATAAAAAGATGAATCAAAAAGATCTGTATTTTCGCAACTCAAAATTTTATTATTGCGATCATGTTTTTTGAATCAAACTTAATATAATATGATGTTTTGAAACGGATCATCATGGCAAACCCAGATCCATTTGCAAATGCAACTAAACAAGTCAATGATGCATGCGATGTTCTCGGTATAAAGGACAAGGGTTTACGTGAATATCTTGCAATACCAAATAAAGTTTTGAGAGTAAAAATTCCAGTAAAAATGGATGACGGTCATATTAGAATATTCACTGGTTTTAGAAGTCAACACAATAATGATAGAGGTCCATACAAAGGTGGAATCAGATACTTTAACCCCGAAGGTGGAGTTGAATACATGGAACGCGAAGTCATGGCACTATCTTCATGGATGACATGGAAATGTGCAATTGTTGATATTCCATTGGGTGGAGGAAAAGGTGGAATCTTTGTTAATCCAAAAACAGAAAAGATCAGTGAAGGTGAATTAGAAAGACTCACAAGAGGATTTGCTTACAAAATATTTGAGATTATCGGACCTGGAAAAGACATCCCAGCGCCAGATGTTTACACTACTGGTAAAGAAATGACACAAATCATGGATACATTTAGCAAACTAAATGGAAATGTCTATTCCCCTGGTGTCATTACTGGAAAACCAATTTCGATGGGTGGCTCTCTAGCCCGGGATGTTGCCACTTGATTAGGTGCATCGTATTGTGTAAGGGAAGCTGCAAAAGCTTTGAAACTTAATTTGAAAGGTGCAACAGTTGTTTTACAGGGATTTGGAAATGCATCCACATTTACAGGTGAATACTTGGAAAAACTTGGTGCAAAAATTATTGGTGTAAGTGACTCTAAAGGTTCTATATCAATTCCAAACGGAGCTAAAGTTAGCAAATTAATTGAGCACAAACAAAAGACTGGCTCTGTAGTTGGTTTTCCAGGAAGTAAGAAAATTTCTACTGAGGATCTGCTGACAACAAAATGCGATGTATTGGTTCCAGGAGCACTAGAAAATCAAATTAATGCCAACATTGCAAAAAATCTAAAATGTAAAATTATTGCAGAGGCTGCAAATGGTCCAACCTTACCTGAAGCAGATCCTATAATCTTCAAAAAGAACATCCTGGTAATTCCAGACATACTGGCAAATTCTGGTGGTGTATGCATTTCATACTTGGAATGGGTGCAAAATAACATGGGATACTATTGGACTTTTGATGAGGTCGCAAGCAAGATGGAATCTAACATCACACGAGGTTTCAAGGATGCATATGCGTTAGCAAAGAAACACAAAATTGACATGAGAAGAGCCACCATGGCTTTAGCAGTGGGTAGAGTTGTAGAGGCCTTTAATCAAAAAGGTATTTGGCCATAAAATTAAACCAGATATGATTCATAGCAACCTAGTTGCTCGATAAACATTATTTTTCCTTTAGTAATTGCTGTTAGTTTTCTCTTACACGAAAGATCAATTTTTGTTCTATGTTGTAACATCTGAATTGTTTTTCTTGTCAGGTACCCTCCTTTTTTATCTCTGTCAAAAAGTATGATTAATTTCTTATATCTTGCAACAGCGTCCGCAAAGTTTGCCATACCGCCATATCTATGAAATTCAATAATTTGACCAGAGAATCCAAGTTTTTTTAATGCCAATGCGTCTCTTTTTCCTTCTACTACAATAACACCATCTTTCATTGTATTTAGTAGCGATACAAAATTTTGCAATTCATGAATTTCTTGATCTGTTACAATCACTACACTGATAGTCACTTTAACATATTAAGCACTTTTGCTAAAAATTAATTATGTCTGAGGTTCTACTTGTTCAAAATACAAAAGTAGAAGGTTCTGGATATCTGGGCGAACTTTTAACCAATGATGGATTTACAATTAGTTTAATCAATGCCAAGCATGAGATACTTCCGGAAAAAGATTATTCTCTTGTTGTAATTTTGGGAGCTTCAGAAAGCGCTAATGCTAATTTGCCTTACTTGCAAGCAGAGCAAAAATTGATTAAAAAAAGTGTGGATGGTAATATTCCTGTACTTGGAATTTGTTTGGGTTCTCAATTAATTGCAAAAACTTTTGGAGCAAAAGTTTATCGTGGTCCTCACAAAGAAATTGGGTTTTACCATGATTTGATAATTGATAATAACTCAAAATTATTTGCTGGATTTGAAAATCCTTTTACTGCATTTCATTGGCACGGAGACACTTTTGATTTACCTAAAGGTGCAACTAGATTGGCCCACTCTGAACATTATCCAAATCAGGCGTTTCAAATCAATAGTGCAATTGGCTTACAATTTCACTTAGAAGTCAATGAAGAATTGGTGAACCTTTGGCTTGACGAGACTCAGGAAAAACTACGACAAGTACCATATATTAATCCACAAAAAATTCGTTCTGATATATATGAAAATATTTCAATTGTAAAAAGCAATATGGATAATTTTTATAATAATTTTAAATCAATATTTCATCTTTGACCAAAGTTTAATATACAGAGTTTTTGTTTTAACCATCGAACTATGACTTTTGTGAAAAAAGTTTTTGAGGAAACAATTCAAACCGATCATAAAGTTGTCACTGAAGAATTATCAAAATCCATTCTCAAAACATATGGGGTTAAAGTTCCAGGATATGCACTTGTAAAATCTGCAGAAGAAGCGGCAAAAGCTGCAAAAAAATTAGGTTTTCCACTAGTAATGAAAGTAGTTTCACCACAAATTTTACACAAAACAGATGTCGGTGGCGTTAAAGTAGGTCTCAATAATATTGACGAAGTAAAAAAGACATTCAAAGACATGTATGGTAGACTTTCTAAAAAGAAAGGAGTTGACGTAAAAGGAATTCTTCTTGAAAAGATGGTTCCAAAGGGGGTTGAACTAATTGTGGGCATTCAAAATGATGCTCAGTTTGGTCCGGTAATTATGGTTGGTCTGGGTGGTATTATGACAGAAGTTATGAAAGATGTTGCATTCAGACTATTGCCCATCACAACCTCTGATGCAAAATCAATGATAAATCAACTCAAAGGCTCAAAACTACTCAAGGGATTCAGAGGGAGTGAACCAATTGATCTTAACATGGTTGCAAAAATGCTAGTTCAGATTGGGAAATTAGGAGTAGACAATGCAGATTACATCAACAGCATTGACTTTAATCCTGTAGTAGTTTATCCAAAATCACATTTTGTAGTTGACGCAAAAATAATACTTAATAAACAAATAAAGAAAAACTCCATTTCTAAAGAAAAACCAAATTCAGAATTCATAGAACAATTCTTTACTCCTGCGTCTGTTGCGTTAGTTGGGGCTTCTACAACTCCCGGAAAAATTGGAAACTCTGTTCTTGATAGTTTAGCAAAGCATGATTACAAAGGAACTGTTTACCCAATAATTCCAAAAGCTGAAAATATTCTTGGATTGCCCTGCTACCCCTCTTTAGACAAGTGTCCTGGAAAAATTGACTTGGTTGTTGTTTGCGTAGATTTGTCAATGTGTCCGCCAATAATGGAAGAATGTGCAAAACTTGGAATTCATAATGTCGTAATTGTCTCTGGCGGTGGAAAGGAACTAGGAGGAGAAAGAGCAGACTATGAATCTCAAGTAAAATCACTAGCTATTAAAAATAAAATTAGGGTTATTGGTCCAAACTGTATTGGAATGTTTAATGCCGCAAATCGTTTAGACTGTGCATTTCAAGGACAAGAAAGGATGATTCGAGCAAAATTAGGCCCTGTTGCACTTTTATCTCAAAGTGGAACCATGGGTATTAGTTTTCTTGAAACCGCTGATACATTTGGTCTATCAAAGATGGTTAGTTATGGTAACCGTTCCGATGTAGACGAAGCAGATATGATTTGGTATCTTGCAAATGATCCTCAAACCAAAGTAATTGTATTATATGTTGAAGGATTTGGAGATGGTCGTAAATTCATCAACACTGCAAAGCGAGTTATGAAAGAAAAAAAGAAACCTGTAGTTATTTGGAAGAGTGGGAGAAGTACCCTTGGAGCAAAGCAAGCTGCATCTCATACTGGGTCTTTAGGTGGCTCGAATGCAATTATCATGGATGCTTTCAAGCAAGCAGGAATTATCTCTGTTGATAGTTATCAAGAGTTAGCAGCAGTTGCAAAGGCATTGGCCTGGCAGCCTGGCTCCAAAGGAAATAAAGCTGCAATGACAAGTAATGGTGCTGGTCCTATGATCGGCGGTATTGATCACTTTGAAAGATTGGGATTAGAACTAGCAAAAGTCTCCACAGATTCACTCAAGAAAATGAAGGACCATTTCCCGCCAACATATGTAATTGGAAACGGGAATCCTGCAGATGTTACAGGAGGTGCTAATGCCGATGATTATAGATTTGTTATCCAAACATTCATGGATGATCCAAACGTGGATATCATCATGCCATGGTTTGTATTCCAAGATGATCCGCTTGAAGAAACCATAATTGATTATCTTGCAGATTTCTCAAATATGAAAAAGAAGCCTCTCTTGGTTGGCGGAAACGGTGGATCCTACACAGAAAAAGTTTCTAAACTCATCGAAGCGAAAGGAATTCCAGTTTATGATGATCTGAGAGATTGGGTCGCTGCATCTTCTGCACTTTCTCAATGGGGTAAATTTTCTCAAAAATAGATAACATTTAAGTCACACATAAGTTGGCCAGACATTATGTCTCTAGTTACCACATCAACTTCTGACGGTATTTGTACTGTGAAAATAAATCGACCTGACAAACTTAATGCTATGAACATTGATGTTGCAAAAGAACTCATTAAAACTTTTCAAGCCATCGATAAAGATGATGGAATTAAAGTAATCATCTTAACTGGCGAAGGAGAAAAAGCATTTTCTGCCGGGGCTGATATTGAATACATGTCAAAAATTTCTCCAGATGAATCAGTTGAATATGCAAAGACCGGACAACTTGTAACTTCTACAGTAGAACTTGTAAGACAACCAACGATTGCAGCTGTAAATGGTTTTGCACTTGGTGGAGGTTGCGAACTTGCAATGTCATGTGATATTAGAATCGCAGCAGACACTGCAAGACTTGGTCAACCCGAAGTCACAATAGGAATTCCTCCGGGATGGGGTGGAACACAAAGATTAATGAGAATTGTGGGAATAGCAAAGGCAAAAGAGCTTGTCTATACTGGCAAAATGATCAAAGCAGATGAAGCAAAGGAAATTGGTCTAGTGAATCACGTGGTGCCACTTGCATCATTGCAAGAAGAAGCTCTGAAAATGGCTATACAGATTGCTGGAAACTCTACAATGGGTGTACAAATGTCAAAAATCGCAATTAACAAAGGACGAAATGCAGATCTTGACACTGGACTAGCTGTTGAGCTTCTTGCTTGGAGAAATTGTTTTACGCATGCTGACAGAGAAGAGCGCATGACCTCTTTTTTAAATAAATCGAAAAAATGATCCGTCTCTAAATCACTCATTTTCTTGAATTACTAGTATGTTTGGTATGAAAAGCTTATTATAATTTGAATCAACTTTTTAATTATCATGGCATCTGAACAAACACAAAAGATGATTACTGTTTCTACAAAAGCAGCTGAAAAGATCAAAGAATTCATGAAAGAAGAAGCTGAAAATCCACAATACCTAAGGGTTTATGTTCAAGGAGGCGGTTGTTCCGGCCTATCCTATGGAATGGGCTTTGAAAAAGCAGCAGAAGAAGATGATCTAGTTATGGAAGAAAATGGTATCAAGCTACTTGTAGACAGCTACAGTGTCGATCATCTAAAAGGTGCAAACGTGGACTATATTGAAAGCTTGATGGGATCTGGATTCAAAATTAACAATCCAAATGTTACAAAATCCTGTTCTTGTGGTCACTCTTTTAGCACTGAATAAAAAACATCATTTTTAATTTTTAGATTTACCTGTGTAAACTAGGCTCCCAGAACCATTTTTAGAAAATTTACCTTTTCAAAATCCTTGCGATACCCTCATATATCCTGACTCAAAAATAAAATTATGATAATTAAGGAGATGAAGAAAGTATGTCCAATAAATCAGGAATTGTCAAATATCATGTTAAACTTTCCTTTGAAGTTGATGGGCTTGTCGAAAGAGCAGATATAATCGGAGCTATCTTCGGGCAGACAGAAGGTCTGTTAGGTCCCGAGATGAATCTGAATGAGCTGCAACGAGTCTCTAAAGTTGGTCGTATAGAGGTAAACACAAAATCTACTTCAAATACAACAAACGGCGATGCCCTTATTCCAATGAGTACTGATATTGATACCTGTGCATTAATTGCAGCTGGAATTGAGAGTATTGATAAAGTTGGTCCATTTGACTGTGTTTTCAAATTAGAGGCAATTGATGATGTGAGAGCTGCAAAGAAAGATGATATTGTAAGACGTGCTAAAGAAATCAAGCAGCGCTGGGCCACTAAAACAGTCAGTGAAGGAGAAAGTATGTTAAAAGATGTTCATGAAGGCGATTCTAAAAAACTTTCTACATATGGTCCATCTAAACTCACATGTAGTTCTGGTTTGTTTAATTCAAGTTGGATCATTCTAGTTGAAGGTAGGGCTGATGTCATTAATCTTCTCAGAGCTGGGTATGATAATGCAGTTGCAATTGAAGGTGCAAAAATCGATGAATCAATTAAAGAACTATGTGCCTCAAAAAATACTGTAGTTGCATTTATTGATGGTGATAGATCCGGCGGATTTATTCTAAAAGAACTCAAATCTGTTGTAAATATTGATTATGAATTAAGAGCCGATACTGGGGTTGAAGTTGAAGAATTAACTCCACAAAGAATCGATGAAATTCTACGACCAATAGCTGATGAAATTAAAAGTGGAAAACCTACACCATCTCTCAAAAGTTCAGAAGACAAACCGCTTGCTCAAATAGCTTCTAGAGTTTTTCCAAATCTCAATGAAACCCTTGAAGCAATAGCATTAGATGCAAATGAAAAGGAAATCTTCAAAGTTCCTATTAGTGAAGTGGTCAGCAAACTCACAACCCAATCTGGGATAAAATATCTTCTACTGGATGGTATCATCACTCAGCGACTTTTAGAAGGTGCTAAAAATGCTGGAATCGAGTGTGTTGTTGGACACAGGGTTGCAAAGTTGACAAACTCTGAAGGATTAAATATAAAAACATTCGGTGACTTAGGCGTAGCATAGTGTTCCTTGATGACTGAACTAAAAATTCAGCACAGCTTAACTCTCACTCACCTTCTTTCTAAAGGTGCAAAACTTAATTTTGTTATGGTGACTACTGATTCATTAGGTAAAAGTATACACAAATCACAACAAGCCGCATCCAAACATCTACTTGAATTAGAGACCAATCAGTTCATTGAAAGGATAATTAGCGGGAGAAATATTTCGGTGAAAATTACTCCAAAAGGATTCTCAGAAATAGTAAAACTATCTATGGCTCTTCAAAAAAGTCTTGACTCCTCTCCATCTCATGTTGAACTAAAGGGAACTATAGTTTCCGGCATGGGGGAGGGCGCTTATTACATGTCTTTAAAGGGATATACACAACAATTCAAATCCAAAATAAACTATATTCCATTTCCAGGAACTCTTAATGTAAGATTGGATAAAAAAGTGTATCAAGAGGCAATAAAACAATTTAATGGTTTTGATGGAACCACAATAGAAGGTTTTTCAGATGGAAAACGAACATACGGATGGGTAAAGTGTTTTCATGCAAAAATAAACAAATCAATTGACTGCGAATTGATAATCCTTGAGAGAACTCATCATGATGATTCTGTAATTGAATTAATCTCCAAAGTATGTATTAGAAAATCAGGAAAACTAAAAGACGGTTCTCTAGTAACAATTAAAATTCAAACCATTCTTTAGTCTTATCTCTTGTATTATTTGTAGATTCTAAATGCCATGAATAGATTCACCATATTCTTTTTTTATTTTTGAAGTGGAACTCCCTGGAATGGGAGATTGCAATCGTGCAACTTTGGCATTGATGCCAATTTTCTTACATCCTTCTACAATGAATTTTTCTTGATGTACTTGATCATATCCCAATGCAATTATCTGTGGTTTGACAAGATTGACTGTCTTAAAGATATTATCTTCTTGTCCTACAAGACAAAGATCCACCATCACTAATGAATTCACCAACTCTTGTCTCTGTTTTTGACTATGCAATGGCTGTATTTTTTTCATAGTCACGGCAGTATTGTCAGTGGCAACAACAACTATCAAAATATCTCCAAGTGCTTTTGCTGCATTAAGTGTATAGACATGTCCTGGGTGAATTATATCAAAAACTCCTCCTGCTAAGACAACCCTGAGAGATGATCTTCCAAGTTCAGTTAATGTAATTCTATCTTCATTTACCAGTTTATTTTTTATAAGTTCATTGATTTTTGAGTTGATGATATTTTTTGTATATCCATTTTTTATTTTAAGACTATCCTCAAGTGATTTACCGCCTACTTCAATCAGATAAATTGCAGATAAAATTGATTTTTCAATTTCCTCCAATATTATTTTCTAAAATTACCCTCTCTTTAATTCATCGATACTATGTTAAATTTTTGGCTCAAAACCCTTTGCTAATCTTAACGCATCAACTAGACCATCTGCATACCCAATACTCAAAATTGCAACTTCATCCTGACCGTCTTCTAGAAATTTTTCTGCATCTTTAATATATAATTCAGCATTTTGAAGAATTATTTCAAATTCTTTCTGATTTTTATAATATGGGGTTATTTCTTCTAATGCTTTCTTTACCATTGGGACATATTTTTCCATCATTTGCTTTGAAATTTTTTTTGTCTTTTCTGAATTATCTTGTGGTTCATCTAAACACGTTGCAAGTATTTTTAGGGCATCTGATTCCGTAAAATGAAGTCTTCCAGTGATAATAATTGTATGTGGAGGTTTTCCAAAATCTATTTTTTCTAAACTTGAAATTTTTCCCGATATGATTGACTGATCTTTAAATCCAATTCTTGATGCAATTATTGCATATGTTGATAAATCAATAACGTTTCTTTTCTGTCCTTTTTCTGTTTCTATTAATCCAAGTAATGCCTCCTTTGGATCCAAGAAAAAATCCTTGTCTTGATTATACTCTAATAATAACACTGTGTGATTTCCCTCTATAATATTTTTATAAATAACATAATATGGAGTTGTAAGTGATTTCATTTCACTCATTATCGTTGCGATTCTTCCAACCTTGTAAAAATGAAGACCACATTCTCCTATCATTGACGTTAGAGACGAAGCTGCGTGTATTGAATGGGTTTTTATTTTTTCTTGTATGGCTCGTGTTCTTAACTCAATGTGTGTTGTAGCAATATATGGATCTCCGTAAGCTAATAATACAATTTTCTTTGTTTTTGCATTTTTTAAAATCTCAGTTCCATCTTCAACTAACCATCTTTTGCCTTGTCTAAATTCTCCTTTGATCATCTTTTTAATTTTTAGCAGATCTGATTTCCCAATTGGACTGGTGAATTGTTCGAGATATACAATATCTGCCTTTGATAAGACTTCCTGAGCTTCAATAGAAATTGATCTTGCACCTGAAATTCCTAAACCTACAAACCAAAGCATTACTCCATATTTTTATCGTGTAGTCTTTTTAAATGATGTATTGTTTTCTTTAAAACCTCGATTCCTCTGAGATATTCATCAATTGATACCTTTTCATCTATTGTGTGTGCTTGATGAGGATCCCCTGGACCGTATGTGACTACAGGGATTTTCCACTGATTTCCAATGACATTCATGTCTCCAGTCCCGGTTTTTCTAATCAGGGTTGGTCTTGTGTGTTCAACATCCATGACTCCTAAAGTAAATGCCCGAACTATGGGAGAATCATGAGGTGCCTCAAAAGGTTCTGTTTCATCTATTATTGAGTAATATGCCTCCACTTTTCTTCTATGAGCTATTTCATTTACCAGAGTTGAAATTTTTTGTTCTGTTATTTTACAATTCATATCTACAGGAATTCTGATATCGAAAGTTGAAACACATTCTTTTGGTGTAACATTGTGACTGGTTCCTCCACTAATCTCAGTTAGTGTTGCAGTCAAAAGCATTCCCTTGCTTTTTTTTTCCTGGCCTGACTCTAATCTTTCTTTGAGCTCTTTTGAAAAAATCATTGTTTCCTCAATTGCATTTTTGGACAACCAAGGTGCACTTGCATGAGCACTATCCTCTACACTGACTTTGAGATTAATTGCTAATCTTCCTTTGTAAGCAATTGTGACCTGTTTTATTCCGCTTGGTTCTCCAAAAACTGCATAATCTACATCCATATTGTTCTTAACTAGATTTTTGACTCCTGTGGCATTTCCTTCTTCATCTACTGTCCCGACAAAAATAATGGTGCCATTGTTATTTTGAATTGACGCGGCTGCAAACAACATTGCCATTAACGGAGCCTTTGCATCTGAGGCACCGCGGCCATAAAGTGAATCTCCCTCTTTTCTTACTTTGACTTTTCCTGGGACGACATCCATATGTCCACACAGTAATATTTTTGGTGAACCTGTACCTTTTTTTGCAATGATGTTACCCACTTCATCTATATGGATATCTTCAAATCCCAAATCATCACATTTATCTGCAAGAAATTCAGCCATTGTTTTTTCACTGAGTGAAGGTGTGTACAATCGAAGTGCCTTTTCAAGCATCTTCACTGCAAATCTTGGTGTGACTGTAAATGTTGTTTCCAATTCTCA
>JAEMQG010000100.1 GCA_022758935.1 Candidatus Nitrosopumilus sp.
CTTTATTCCTAAATCCTTAAGTTTCAATTATTCTAACGATGATACCTTGGGAGAATATTGTAGAAACTATCACATGAACTATGATAGTTCAAGTTGTACAATATGTCATGGTAAAAAATCACTCATATGAAACCCATAGGAGTTGGAATTACATTAGTTGCAATAGTTGGAATTATTGGATTTTTGTTTATGAACGGCGTAATTGAATCCAATAAAGACGATCTTGAAAAATCAATTCAAAATATTTCACAAAATATTCAAGAAACCACTAAAACTGCAAAAGACATTGCAACTGAAACATCAGATACAATACAAAAAACCATAACTGACACAATAAACACCCCTACAAATTTACAAGAACC
Source organism: Candidatus Nitrosopumilus sp. (assembly GCA_022758935.1). Taxonomy (GTDB): domain Archaea; phylum Thermoproteota; class Nitrososphaeria; order Nitrososphaerales; family Nitrosopumilaceae; genus Nitrosarchaeum. The sequence continues at coordinate 363 of JAEMQG010000100.1, forward strand.
ACTTGATTCTGCACAAAAACAGGTCATAGATAATGCAAAACATATTCTATCTAACATGAAAAAGTCTCCAAATCCTGTACAAGAGGTGATTAAAGATACTGTAAATTATACTCAACCCAAAATAAAAGACTCGATAGAATCAGTACAAAACAAAGTCACAGATACAACAGAATCACTAATACAGATTGACAATAAAAAGTATCATGCCGAGATAATTCAATATGCATTAAAAAAAATAAATGAAGATAGAGAGAAAAATAATCTCAAACCAGTCCTGTTAAGCTCCAATGTAGCAGCACAGGCTCATTCAGATGACGTGTTTGCCCAAAAAGCAATATCTCACTGGATGTCAAATGGAGAAAAACCATACATGACATACACCAATTCTGGAGGAACAGGGGCTGTCAGCCAAAATGTTGCAGTTTCTACATGTAGTGGTTTTGGATGTAGCATGGAACCAATTAAACAAATTGAAAGTTCTGAATACTCTATGATGCATGATGATGCATCCTCAAACTGGGGTCATCGTGATAATATTTTGCAGCCATATCATACTCATGTAAGCATTGGAATTTCATATGATGATAACTTCTTTACAATGGTACAAAATTTTGAGGACAATTACCTAGTTTCAGAAAACCCAATTAGTATAACAGGAAGTCATGTGCAAATTAACAGTAATCTAAAAAGCGGCAATCTGCTGAATATTGGAATTTTTTATGATCCTCTTCCAACACCAGAGTTGTATTTGGGACATTACAATGATAGATATTACATGATTGGAGATTATGTTGCAATTGTAGAACCTCCAGCATCACCAAATTCTTACTATGATCAACCATCAGGATACAAACTCATTGAAGCCAGAAAATGGTCTACTAATGGTAACTCTGTTTTTATTGACTTTGATGCATCATCTATTCTCACAAACCCAGGAGTCTACACAGTGGGAGTCTGGGTGAATGAAGACGGAAAGGATTTTTTGGTTACAAATTATTCAATATTTTACAAATAACACCATCCACAAAATTACTAAAAAATTAAATCAGGTGGAAAAATATTCTAAACTCTTCTAAATCCTTAAGTGAATACAAAATTGAATGATTAAACTTTAGGAAATAATAGGAAACTGAAAATGGAATGACTTTTCTGGTGATATATTTTGTATACTAATCTACATTTAATTAATATCTTCCATTCTCATTTTTTGAAAACGATCGACATCTATTATATCCAATTTTACTTATACAAATCATGAAATCTAAAGCAATGAAATCATCTATAATTTCAATGGTATTTTTGATGCTAGCTACAGGTATTCTGTATCACTTTGTATCTACTCAGGAAAATACTGCAGTTTTTGCAGTAAACAATACATTTGCAACATCAATGAATCCTTCAAAGACCATTTATCAAGACCAAACAACTTCAATACCAAGTACACCATATAATGATGGATTAAAAGCAATTCATGATGATGAGGATCTTGAAGCAAATGGTGGAAGTGACAACAACGTATTTGAAGCTGAAAGTAGTGACGAGGGCAAATCAATTGACCACAAGTTTGCCAATTCCAACTACATAACTCCAATACATGCAGAATCAATAGCAACAAGTTTTATCTCTGCAAAGACATCATATACCACGTCTGTTTCACTTGAAGGGAAATACGGTAACCCAATCTACTCAGTAGATATTACAAAAAATGGACATTCCTATGAGATTAACGTAGACGCAATTACTGGCAAGGTACTAACTACTTTGCAAGACGGCATTAATGATGTAAGTGGCGCTTCTGAAATAGATCTTGGAGATAAAGATGGTGAAATAAACAATATCAGAACATAACACGTCCTAATTTCTTTTTTATTTTTTAAATTCCATTCCTAAATCCTCAAGTTTTTAGAATTTTTAAAAATATTTGTGCCTGAGATATGGCGAAGTGTCAACTCTTTTTACCTCAACTCTTACCCAGTACTCTTATATTCATACTTTCATACTAATTGATTTTTTATTTTCTAAATCTTCAATGTATGTGTCTATATAATAATTCATAAATAAAATTACTCACATACTATTCTTCTACAAGTTCCTTGATTTTTTGTAAAACCATACTCCAGCCCTTATCTGAATGTTCTTGAGATGCCTTATCTGCAAAACCCTGTTGAGAAACTGTTAATTTCGTTATTTTGTCGGTTCCACTTAATTCAAAGGTGACTAAAGAATAATTTTCCTCTTTATCTTCCAAGCCTGAAAATATACTCCAGTATGTGTACTGGAATAATTTTTCAATCTCAAATTTTTCTATTATTCCTTTATCTCTAAATTTTTTTTCTTTCCAATTTCCTTGAAAAATTATTTCACTGCCCACTTTCCATGCTGTGATTACTTTAGTTCCAAAAAGATATTTTTTGATCATTTTTGGATTTGTTAATGCATTCCAAACTTTAGATGCATTAACATTAATCTTCACAGTTTTTCTTATCACTAAATCCTTTTTCATAATGAACGATCTGTTTTATCATATATGAATTGGATGAAACTTTTGATGTTTCTTGTCTTGAAACAATTAATAAAACAAGGAATAATCTCTTTTTTATTTTCTAAACTCTATTCCTAAATCCTCAAATTCATACAAAATTTCCCTTAATCTAATTTTACGCCTAAATATGTTGAATAAACTCGACATAATATTAAAAAGACGTATAACTTGGCTATGGAAATAAAACATTATGAATATCTTGGGATTTCTATCTATTGTTGTAATTTCTGTGTTAATGTGTATTGTAGGTCAGCACGTTTATGGTCATTATGGAGGTGCGCCTTCTACAAGTACTGCAAATGATTACAAGGTATCAATAAACTTAGACAAGGCATCATATGCCATGGGTGAGACAATTACTTTATCGGGTAATGTTAGCAAATACGAAGAAAATCGAACATTACAAATTACAATTTTTGATGCTACCAATAAACTGGTTTTAACCACAGAAATTCCAGTGACTACAAATGGAATATTCTCTTATGATATAATAAACAATGAAAAATTATCCAAAGTTGGGGAGTATACTCTAAGGGCACAATATGGAAAAACCCACATCAAAGTAGAAACAATCTCATTTACACTAGTAGAGGATACAAAGAAAATGGATGGTCCTATTATCTCAGAAAAATCGTCTAAAATCCCGGATTGGGTTAAAAATACAATGCAGTGGTATCTTGACGGTTCAATCTCTGAAGATGAAATGATTTCAGCGATACAGTTTTTGGTTAAAGAAGGAATAATAAAACTGAATTAGATTCTAAACTCGTCTAGATCCTTAAGTAAATACAAAATTTAGAGAATTATGTTTGAGAAATAATTGTTGTTGGTTTTATTGGAATTAGATTTTGCCTTGTATTCTCGCTAGAATTGTAAATAATGGAATTGCATCCCATTGATGCATCTTTGTATCAAGTGAATCCCTACAAATTTTAGAATATACATCAAAATATTTTGAGGCTTTTTCTATTGTTGCTTCAAAGATAGCATGCTGGTATTCTCATCATCGAATCTTCCTATCCAGATAAATTCTCCCTTTTCAAACCATTGTTCATTTAATTTTTCAACTATAGGTTGGACAATATTCAATTCATTTTCCGCGCAATTTTTTTTTCTAGTGCTGATAATCACTCAAAGTTTTCCATCATTGATGACTTCTGGAATTATTGGTATAGCATGAAAACTATATCATGGGTTATTATTTCTTATTAGTTGAAAATTAGTATTATTGTTCTATAGCCTACGAATTATCCACTCAACAGTAAATCCTTAATTCCATACAAAACTTGGATAATTATAGGAACTATCACAATATTTGAAAATTAAAAATTGAACAAGCCATACAAAATCCCGTGTGGGTTCCTTTAGAGCATTTTTTACTCAGGGGGTAGAGGTGAGCTTGTTCTGGTATCTAATAGGATGTTTTGAAACTTAAGCATTTCTATATTAATTTCTCTAGTGGCAATTATTGGTATCAAGTGGAACAAACTAGATTTGATTATAAACTCTTTTTGTGATTAAATTATTAAGTTCAATTTGAATCCCACTCTGAATCATCTTTATTTTCATAAGTTAAAAGTGCACATAAGCCGCAAATACATGTGTTTTTCACATAAATATTGAATAATCATAACATATAGAAACTTGTTTTATCATACTGAACAAACAAGATACCCATTACTTGAATCAGATGTTCATTAATACTCATTAGATTCTAAAATCTGTTCCTAAAATGTCCTCGAGTTAATACTAGGTGTAGTATTAGATCAAAACAACCAGACAAAATCATCATGTCAGAGATAAATCTAATATAGATTTTTGATCAAATCTAAACTCATTTCTCTAGTGTAACAAAAAAATCTTACACTTTACCAAGAATACACTGAAAAAATCAAAGGAATC
>JAEMQG010000182.1 GCA_022758935.1 Candidatus Nitrosopumilus sp.
AATCCGCCACCATCAGAGCCTCCACCATCTCCGCCATCAGTACTACTGTCTGATGAACTATCTCCACCAGCATCACTTGGAATGCTTTCTGCTGGCACATAGTCTGTCATCATCATACCCATCATGCTAAACATCATTGAAAACATTATCATATCCATTACTCCAAAGAACATCATCGTAGGTAGAATTGATTTGTTATCATCCATGTACTGTTTCAATTTTTGTTTATCACCACTTTTGTACAGCATCGACATTTGATCCCATTTTCCTTGCAATTCATGCTTTCTTTCTTCTACTTCTTTTGATCCTTTCTCAGTTGTTTTGATCTCTATCTTTTTACCAAGCCACCCCTTTTTTTCTTCAACTGTTATTAGATCTCGTTTCTCCAGTTTTTCAAGAATTAAATTTAACTCCTCTGCATCAATCTGAGCTACTCTTTGTATTTTTTCAAATTTTTTAACTCCATTTTTAATTGCGCCTAAAACCATTATGTCCTTTGACTCTTCTTCCATGTTGATCTAATTTATCTATTATTAAAAAACTATGTGGTTTTGATTGTTTTTATAGCATGTTTATTTTGGCAATTATCTAATTTGATTTCACGAATAATCTTATGCTGATTTATTTCAAAAATTATATGATACGGTAATTTACATTTTTCATGGAAAAAGATTCTTACACTGATGATGAAATTAGGGAAATTCTCTCTTTAAAACGGATTGCGGTAATTGGCATGTCTAAGCATGTAAACAAGGCAGCACATTATGTGCCCAAATATCTATATGAAAATGGTTATGATGTAATCCCGATAAATCCTACGACTGATAAAATTTTAGACAAAAAATGTTATGCGTCTATCTCTGATGTGACTTTTGAGATTGACATTATAGATGTATTTAGACCATCTGAACAGATTCTATCAATGATACAGGAAGCAATACAGAAAAAACCAAAGGTTATTTGGTTTCAAGAAGGAATTCATAATTCTGAAGCAGAAGAAATGGCAAAAAAAGTAGGAATCAAGGTTGTATTCAACAGATGTATGTTGGCAGAACATAGGAGACTCTTCTAGACATGTCTAGTTTCGACTCTTTTTACAACGATTTACTTCTCTTGATTAGCCAGCATGAAAAAAATAACACTCCATTAAAAGTCGAAAAAAACCTAGATGCTAACATCATCAAAATTTTTGGAGAAAATATCACTGCTCTGGCAAGAGCTAAAAATGGATTAAACGATGTAACTGAACTTGCTTAAGCAACAGCAGAACATCATCCATATTGGAACCTACTTTACAATTGTTCAGAAATAGCAAATACTGTTTTGGAGAAGTGGGAAAGTGAACTTTCAAAAAAAGATATCAGCGATATCGAATGGTCAATAAAAGAATTAAAACAATCACTTGAAAAATTCACTGAAAACTTTTAATGATAATTGATCCTAGACAGAGATAAATATTCTCTAGCCTGAATTAAATCATGCCCATTAAGCTTGGATTGATAGGGAAAACAAATACTGGAAAAACTACCTTCTTTAATGCTGCTACCCTATCTTCTGAAGAAATTTCCTCTTATCCATTTACCACAAAAAAACCTGTATCTGGAACGGCTAATGCAATAACATTATGTGTCCATCCAGAATTTAAAATACAAGACAATCCAAATAATTCAAAATGTGTTGAGGGTTGGAGATACATTCCAATAGAATTAATTGATTTACCTGGACTCATCAAAGATGCATGGAAAGGTAAAGGGTTGGGAAATCAATTCCTTTCAATAGCATCACAATCTGATGCATTACTGCATGTAGTTGATGCTTCTGGTGGGATAGATTCCACTGGAAAAATCAGTGAAGTAGGTACGGGTGATCCAATCTCTGATTTTGCAGACATTGAAGAGGAATTAATCATGTGGTACCTTAAAATTTTAGAAGGCAATCGTGATAAAGTCTCAAAATTAATTCGCGCTGGGTCTGATATTGTAGATACTATCACTGATTTGTATCGAGGGATAGGAGTTAACAAAATCCAGGTAAATGATTCTTTGTCTGCGATTGGGTTGGAAAAGAAGGATTTTGATGATTTTAGTATGATTGATAGTAAAAAATTTGCTGCACATCTTAGGAAAATTTCAAAACCCACATTAATTGTAGCAAACAAAATAGATGTTGAAGGAGCAGATAAAAATTTTAACAGATTAAGAGAACGTTACAATGATTCTATTATTATTCCTGTTAGTGGTGACAGCGAATTTAGTTTAAGAAGGGCAGAACAAAAGGGACTAATCAAATATTCCCCAGGTTCAGAACAATTTGAAATAATAAACTCAAATGATCTAAATGAAAAACAAATACACGCATTGGATTTCATCAAACAAGGAATAATGGGAGAATACATGCGGACAGGTGTACAATTTGCAATAAACGTTGCAGTCTTTAAATTGCTCAAGATGAATGCTATATACCCTGTGGCCGATGAAAAAAATCTCGCAGATAAAAAAGGACACATATTGCCTGATTTGATCTTGCTTAAGGCCGGTGCAACAATCAATGATCTTGCAAAGGAAATTCACACTGATCTTACCAAAGGACTACTGTATGGAAAAGATGTAAGGTATAATTTGAGACTACCTGTGGATTATCAGCTAAGGGATAGAGACGTTGTGTCGTTAGTTAGTGCATCAAAAAAATAAATTCAGTGAATTTCTCAAAATTGGATTTTCTTAAAAATTATTTAATGATTTTACAAATAAGATTATTTTCACCATCTACGTAATCCTCACAAGTTTCACACATCCAATATGTCCTATTTTCTTCTTTTTTCCATTTTGGCAGTCTTCGACTATTGCATTTTTCACAAAACAACGACACGCTTATTTCTCTCATCTCTTCTATTTGTACTGGCGTATTGGAAAAACCTTTTATTTTTTGGTTATCCTGCAAACAAAATTTTTGAAAAGAAACTGTTATTTTTCCTGGACTGATTACTGTAAATAAATTCTAAATTTTAATAAAATCAATTAGATACAATTTCAGAAAATATATCTTTTTCAAAATATAGTGCTGTGAGGATTATATTCTTTAAAATTTAATTTGCAAAATATTGATTTACAGTTTAAACAATCAATGAGAATATTTTCTGATATGGGGTCTCATAAAATTGAATTGAAACAATGATTCATCTTGGTAAAACTGTACTTTTCTAATCGGTATTTATTTTTACCATGCTGAATTTTCGATGAATGATACTATAATTGAAATTCGTCCAGAACCTATATGCTAATTACGCCCAAATTTGACAATTCACTTCCAATGCCATATCCAAGTAGAGCTATTCCAGTACCAAGTCCAGCCATCTCCAAACCTCCAACTATTTTATTAGTATTTGCCATTTTTGATTTAATCACGCCAACAGTAAAAGAGGTAGAAACACTAATCCCTATCGCAACAAAAAGTGCGCTCAATCCAGAGAGAAAAAAGAAGGGCAATATAGGTAACATTCCGCCAATTAGAAAAGACACAAACATTCGTAGGGCACTTTTTAGAGGACTACCTGCAATTTCTAAATTTAAATTTAATTCTTCTGTAAGCATTGTGTCCAGCCAAACCTTCTTGTCCGAAGTAATCTTGTCTACAATCATAGTCAGATCTTTTCCTGAAAATCCCTTGGTTTTGTAAATGTCTTCTATTTCTTTCCTTTCATCGTCGGGTTTATTCTCAATTTCCCATTTCTCGCGCGTGATTTCTGATGTCAATAACTGTCGTTGGGTTTTTACTGCAAGGTAATTTTGAACTGCCATGGCTTTTGCCCCTGTAAACATTCCAACTAGTGCTGCCAGAATTATTATGTTAGCTGAAACATCTGCTCCTCCAACTCCTGCGGCGATACCCAGTGAGGTGTTTATCCCATCACCAAACCCAAAAACAAAATCTCGCATGGCACTAGATTCTTTAAGATGAGGTTCAAGATGTCTAGGCTCAGATACTTCCTTCAATAGATAATTGATTTATTATTGCCCTAATTGAGTTTTTCATAATTTTCGGTTTTTGACTTTAACACCATTCGTCTACATTTTCTATTTTTTAAAACAACTTCTACATCTCTTTATTACTAAACAAGCTGAGAACATTGAAAATACATGTTATTCTAAAATATTACTTACAGACGTTTTTACCGTCTACCCCAATGATTTATTATGCAATCTAGAGATGTCCAAAAGACTACAAAAAATATTGGTAAAACAGTAGTTTTCTTACTTACAGGCATGGGATTAATTCTATTTTGGCGAGGAACATGGCAAATATCTGAAAAAATATTTTCTGACGAAGTAAGCTTGATTCTTGGCCTTCTTATATTGTTCTGTATTAGTGTACTTAAAAAAGAAGAAATCTTTAAAATTTTTGGCATGTCTCACTGATTTGAATTATATCTTGTAAGCAATCTAATTTCACAGGTATAATGCGACTATGTATCTCCCCGACGCTTTCATTATGACTTCACACAAATTGAAAACCTCACATACTCGAATCATCAAGGTGAATAAC
>JAEMQG010000068.1 GCA_022758935.1 Candidatus Nitrosopumilus sp.
CTGAGTTGGGAATTTCGTCTAGATTACTTTCGTCTAGATTACTTTCGTCTAGATTACTTTCGTCTAGATTACTTTCGTCTAGATTACTTTCGTCTAGATTACTTTCGTATGACAATGCAAACACAATATTTATTTAGCTAATTTATACTCTTAGTGAATAATTTCACATAAAGGGTTAGTTTTAATCACAATAATATTAGAATCTTGTTTATTTTTTTCTATATTCTCAAAATCTTTTTTTGAGCATGCAACAATAATTGTAGTCTTGTCACTATGGAATAAATCAAAATTTGGATCTGCGTATGCTTCGACATCACCAATGTAATCACGTAGTTTTAAAGTTAGATTATGTAACATTTCAATTTTATCTCCACGCATTTCGTGCTGATCAAGTGTCCAAGATAAAGCAATTTTAGTTCTGCTTGCTTTTAGATCATTTTTCTTTAAAGTAGAACGAATTTCATCAATTAATCTTTTAATATAACCATCAATTCCCTTAACACTTCCATTTATTAGATACATGAGCGTGTTTGCACTTTCAAATGAAGAGCCTAAAGATTTGAGGTCAAATAATCCACTAACCATATTGTCTAAAAAAATCTCTTGAAAATCATCTGAAGAAAGATCATTTTTTGTGACGTCGTCTTGCACATATCTACAAACTTCTAGAATGCTACTGAGACTAGAAAATCTAGATAAGATATTGATTGCATGAAAATGTTCAGCTGAAGAAAGGGCTACAAATTTTTTTTCTTTTTTTCCAGTTGTTAAAAGCTCCGCTAATGTTAAATCTACTTTTCCATTAAAGGAACCAATAACATTTGGATGTTGATTAAGAGATTCCAATGGATAATAGAAGTAAGAAATTTGTTTTCCTACTTCGAGACCTGTAACATGCTCAAGTAATGAAATATTTTCATTATTGCCACCAAAACCAACTGGTAGAGTATAAATCAAAGAACTATTTTTTTTTAGAGAAGTTGCAGCATCTTTGAATTTTGAATGAATTTCAGTTTTGATGTCTTGTCCTGTTTTTCTAATTCTTGGTGTAAAGAATAGATATTGAGCTTTTGAAATAGCTACATCGATTGGCTCCATAGCCAACAATGGTTCATCTTCTTTCAGAGAAGATACGTTTGGATAAGTTTTAGCTATTTCGGCTTTAAGAGAGATTGCTGATGGCGTAGATTCATCAATAATGTATACATCGGCTCCTTTTATTGCCATTTGGGATGCAATGGTATAACCTTCCGTACTAAGTCCATAAACAACAACTTTTGCTCCTCCCATTACACATCAGAAGATAATAGACTAAGAAAAACTTATTGAACTTATCATTATAATGGAAAATACTTGAAAATATGGATTGATATTCTAACTCCTAAGCAATTATTGTTTTCTGAACCAATAATTAAAAAATTAAGTAAAAAACATGATGTTTTGTGTACTTCAAGAGTATACGATGAAGTCACAAAATTAGCAAATATTCGAAATTTAGACCTAGTTTGTGTCGGTAAGTATGGAGGTGACAAAAAATATGGCAAGCTTGAAGCCAGTATTGATCGGATGAAAAAATTGTTGTTATTAATTAATGAATTTTCTCCAGACTTTGTAATTAGTTTCTGTTCTCCAGAAGCAGCGAGGATATCATTTGGTATGGGAATTAATCACATTGCATTTTGTGATTCACCACATGCTAATGCAGTAATGAAGCTAACATTGCCTTTAATTCAAAAATTATTAACGCCATGGATTATTCCGAAGAAAGAGTTTTCAAAATACGGAATAGACAAGAAAAATATCATCCATTACAAAGCAATAGATGCATTTGTCACAATGAAAAGAGCTACAAAAAAAAATGGTGTGTTACCCTTCAAAAATACTTGTAAGAAAAATATTCTGATCAGAATAGAAGAAGAACAAGCATCATATACATCAAAATCAAGAAACATAATTCCAATAATTAATGAAATTGTAAATGAATTTGATGGAGAAAATATTGTAATTCTTGGAAGATATTCAGAGCAAATTAAAAACCTGCAAAAATTATTTGGTAAAAAAATAAGAGTTTTAAAAATGTCATTTGATGGAAAACAATTGTTAAATAATACAGATGTTTTTATTGGATCAGGCGGTACTATGACTGCAGAATCTGCGTTACTTGGAATTCCAACAATTTCCTATAATGCAGTACCAAATATTGTTGAAAGCTATTTACTAAAAAATAATCTTTTAAAAAGAGAAACAAATCCCAAAAAAATAACCAAAATTATCAAGAAATTTCTTCAATCATCTGATGATTATAGAAAAAGAGCACAAAAAATTTCAAACAATATGGAAGATCCTATTGAAAAATTAATTCAAATAATTAGGGAATAAATTATGAATTGATTCAAGTGTAGAAATAAACACAAATAAAAAGTTCATTAAGGGAATTGGTGTGCTCGTTTTAGCAGCCCGGTAGTGTAGCGGTCAAGCATAGGGGCCTTTGAAGCCCTTGACCCCAGTTCGAGTCTGGGCCGGGCTACTATATTTAAAAAAAGAGAATAGTTATAATATAAAAATCTAAATTTACATATGGTTGTAGATGACTGATATTATTTTGGGAATGGGAGAAGTTGGTTCTACTCTGTTTGATTTACTTAGTGAACGTGGTTTTAATTGTGTAGGTATAGATAAAGATACTTCAAAATGTAAAAACTATTCTGAAAATATTTCGATAGAAAACCCAGAGTATCTACATGTTTGTCTTCCAGGAGAATTAAATAAATTTGAAGAAATTACCACAGATTGGATAAAAAAAATTAAGAATTTACAGGTAGTTATTATTCATTCGACAGTAAAGCCGGGCACTACAAAAAATCTTCAAAATAAATTTGATCTCACCATTTTATTTTCACCAGTACGTGGAGTACACAGAAGATTTTTAGATGACATAAAAAAATATACAAAATTTATTTCCTCTGATAAAAAAGAAATTGATCCTAAAATTAAATTAGATTTAGAGAAAAGATTCCAAAAAATACAATGGATGTCCAGTACAAAAACTGCTGAATTGGCAAAAATCTTAGTAGATACAACATATTATGGATGGCTAATCAATTATGCTCAAATTACAAAAATGATTTGTGATAAAGAAAAAATAGATTTTGATGAAATGTGGAAATTTGCAGATGAAATTCATGAAAATTTAGGAAATAGACCAAAGATGTATCCTGGAATAATCGGGGGTCATTGTGTAATACCAAACCTAAATTTAGCAGAATATGATAATTTAGAAATTATTAAAAAAATAAACGAGACATACAAGAATTTTACGGAAATTGAAAATTCTAATGATTAAAAATCTAATTTTGTAAGTAATTTTGTTGCAATAATGAAGAGAATAGACGCGATGGCAACTAAAACACACATTTCCATAATTACAAAATTTGTAATATTACCAAAAATTCCAGCACGTATTACATCAACCAAATAGGTAAGTGGATTTAGGTAAAAAGTTGTTTTAAGAGGTTCTGGTGTCCCTGAAGCTGGATAAAATGCAGTACTAACAAATGCAAAAAATAGAAAAACAGTATTAATAATTACATTAAATCCTTCGCTGGAACGTAATCTGGTAGAAATTATTGATGCAATCGAACCAAATAGAACTGATCCGGTTATCGCTGCAAAGATAATCACAGGGATAGTAATCAATGTAAATTCAATTGATTCAAAAAATACAGGATATCCAACAAGTGCAATCAAAGATGCGCTTACTAATCCTACAATTCCAATAGTGCAAATATTACTCAAAATATAGTCAGTTCGTGTAAAAGGTCCTGACATTATTTGTTCAAACATTCCATGTCTCCTATCATTCCATATTATTATTCCTGAAATAAGAGTACTATTCATAATGTTAAATCCAATCATACCAGATGCCAAAAAGGCTGGATAGTCAAGTTCTTTGTTACCAAAAGGCACTTTCTGAATTAATGAGGTGTAAGCATAGCCAGCAACAAAAATGTAAATTAGTGGAAATATCACTTGCCAGATTAAAAATCCTGGATTAATTGATATTGTTAAATTTCTATTAACAAGTCTAATTATTGGATGCATTATCATTCACCATTTTTAAAAAAATTTCTTCAAGATTTGTAGGAATGGCAGATAAATCTTCTACCTCGATTTTATTATCGTTTAGAATTCGTAAAACTTGTAATAATATTAATTCAGATTGTTTTGAATGAATTATTATATTTGTTCCATTATCAAAATCAATTTTGCAATCAGGAATACCTGAAAGAAGAGTTGATATTTCATTTTGTTTTTTTATTAAATGAATTTTTATTGTTTTTTCTTTACCAAATTTATTTTTTAGAGCCTCAGGAGTATCCACGGTAAGAATTTTCCCTTTATCAATTATAGCTATTTGATCACAAAGATATTCAGCTTCGCTTAGAATATGTGTTGTGTAAAATATTGTCAGACCTGTTTTTGCTTTATTTTTTAAATAATCTAATAATTTTCTTCGTGCACTGGGATCCAATCCTACAGTTGGTTCATCTAAAAATAAAAGATCCATATCGTGCATGAATTCACGAGCCACTTGTACTCTCCTTCTTTGACCAATAGATAGATCTTCATTTTTTTTCTTTCTAATATCTATCAGATCAAAATCTTGCAAAAGTTTTTCCGTTCTTTTTTTACGTTCAATTTTAGGAACGTTCCACATCATTCCATATTTATCTAGAGATTTTTCAACAGTTAGTGTTGGTTCGTAGCTAGGTTGTTGTAAAACTACGCCAATTTTATGACGGATTTGTAAAGGATTTTCTATAGCGTTTATTCCTAGAATTGTTAGAGAGCCACCTGAAGGTTGAATGAGTGTCGTTAGAAGTTTAATGGTTGTTGATTTTCCTGCACCGTTAGGACCCAAAAATCCAAAAATCAGGCCGGATTTTATAGATAAAACAATATCGTCAACTGCTTTAACTTGTCCATATAATTTTGATATGTGTTCAACACTAATGCATGACATGAAATAAGAATGATCTTCTCACTAATTTAGTTAATGAGATTTATCATAAGTTTTGGTGGTAATTATAAGAGTAAATAACAAAAAAATATAGTTTATCGATCAATTAACGTTTTAATACACTAGAGAATGATAATGAAATTTTTATTAATAGACCCAGTTTATAGACATTAAATTGTCTGAATTTGATAGTCTTGTAGAAAAATTACTAGTGCAAAAACCCGAATTAACTAGATCGGATATCGAAGAGCAAATTAGACATAAAAAAGAAAAGATTGGGGCAGGGTATCTAACAGATCAAGGAGCATTATTCTTAATTGCGTCTGATTTTGGAATTTCCTTATCAGATCCATTAAAAATAGAAATGGGATTAAAGGATCTTTATGCAGGTGCAAAAGAAATCTCTTTAGAAACCAGAGTTCTCAATGTATCTCCCGCTAAACAATTTTCCCGTAAAGATGGTTCGCCATTTTATCTTAGAACAATGACAGTGTACGACAAAAATTCAACTGCCAGTGTAAAATTATGTGACGATAATGCAAATCTACCTGGAATTGAAAATATTAAACCAGGAGATTTAATTAAATTTATTA
>JAEMQG010000200.1 GCA_022758935.1 Candidatus Nitrosopumilus sp.
ATGACCTGCATTTGGACCAGCACCGCCACGAACAATAATTTTTGGGTTATCTTTCATTGCCAAATATGAGATGATCTTACCCTTACCTTCATCTCCAAAAAATCCACCAACAACAACAGTTGAAGTCATATTCTCGAACTTGAATTCCGTTTATTTAAGCTGAAGTGTTGTCAGATGATTTAATATTCAATTAGAAATAGAATTGATCGTTGACAGAATCAAATTATGCAGGAAATATCATAGTAATCTTGGCAAATCTTCCAGATTTTCTTAGAATACCTGTTTTGAAAAAAAGAATGATTGAATTTTTTTCAATGACAGAAGCGGAGCGAAAAGAAATTATTAATAATGCCCTGGAAGCTGGACCTACAATTCCTTTTCTAAATTTTGCAAAACTTTTCAAGACATGGTTAGAAATTTTAACTACACTGTCAGAAGAACAGAGAAATGGCTTATTTTCGGGTTACATCAATGAGATTTCTGAATTTCCACAAAAATTAATTTTATTTAATTTAGATGGGATATTAGAAATTTTCTTAACATTGGATGAAGGAAAAAAAGAGATTCTTTCACAAACAATCAAGAAAATAATTAATGAACTTGATGTAGAGAGAAAAAGAAAATTAATGATAGTCATACCAGATAACGCAAAAAAATACTTGAAGTTTTAGGCGTCTGGACGTTTATCCGGTTTTCTATTGTCTTCATTAGTATAGTCTACTATTTCTCCTTCAGGAGAAAGCACACCTGCAAAGATTTTTTCATGTTTTTTTAAGAGTTTTCTATGATCCAACATAGACATATCAAGTCTCATTTCATTCATCACCATCACACGATATTCTTTCCATTCAGCCCAACACTTGTTACAAACGGGATATTTCTCAGCAACTACATCAAGTTCCTCATTATCAAGGATGGCGTTTTTACATTTTGTACAAGTTAGACTCATAGATTGTAACAAAAAAGGACTCCTTTTATCTTTTATTGAAGGTAATCAGCCAAACACACAAGCTTGTGATATTATTTGGATTTTAACGAAAAATATTATGCAGAAAAAATCCAACCAATTACACAAGTCGAATTAAAAAAGTCCTTATACATGGGTTGCTGAAACTAGAAAAAATAAAAATTATGAAGAATTTAAAGATAATATAATTAATGTTTATGAAAATTTTGATAAATTCTGTGTTAGACCATAGACTCTTTTTGTATTCCTAAATCCTTAATTTCAGTCTAGATGTAGAAAATTTATGAATGGTAAGTTTGTCATTGTTGGAATTATCATTGTTTTTGTTGGCTTAACCATATCACTTGCAATTATGCAGCAGATTGAAATACAAAAACAAAATGAATCTAGTAATATAGTCAATACGGAACAAATAAAATCTGCAAAAGAAATACCACTTGAGAAAGAAACAACCCGAATAAAATCTCAACAAAATGAATTATCTAGTATAAGAAATTCTGAACAAATAATACCTAAGAAAAAAATGGTCGAAGTAAAATCAAAACAAACCTGTAAAGGAAAAACAATTTGTGATACAGAATTAGTTACAAAAATAGTCGATGGCGATACATTATACACCAAATCATACAAGATTAGATTATCTCTCACAAATACTCCTGAAAAAGGTGATTATGGGTTCTCAGAAGCAACTCAATTTACAGCAAATCTTTGTCCATTGGGTTCTAGCATTACGATAGATCAGGATGACTTGCAGCCATATGATAGGTATGGTAGACTAGTTGGCAAAGTTTTTTGTGGAGAGAAAACACTCAACTCAGAATTACTATACAACAATCATGCAAATATTTTAACATCATATTGCAATACAAGTGAATTTTCTAATGAATCATGGGCAAAAGAATTTGGTTGTAGATAATATAGAAAACGAAATAATATCATCTAAAATTCTAATTTTGTTTGTTTAGTGTCTTCAATAATTATAGGTTCTTTTCCAAAGTTTATCATTAATTGTATTTAAGACAGATACCGTAGAATTAGAGTTCAGGTCCAATTCTATCTCTTGTTATTAATAAAATTTCATACATGATTAAAAATAGTATAAATTGGAATTTTAAAGGATTGCTTAAAAAATAGAGTGTGAAGTTAGGAAGGTTTATCTTTTTGAACAAAAAATTGTTTAAGATGTTGAAAGTAGAGGCAATAATTAGGAGTTCAATGTTGCATGATATTCAAACAATATTGGCAAAAAATGGGATTCCAACTTTTTCATTATATCAAGTACAAATGACAGGAATACATAAAGCACATAAAAGTTGGAGAAATAAAATGAGTGATTTTGTTCCAAAATCAAAGATTGAGATTCTGTGTCCAGATAATATGGGAGATGAAATAGTCAAAATAATTCAAGAAGTAGCCAGAACAGGTGAAAAAGGAGATGGAATTGTATATTGCTACAAAATAAACAAATTAGTAAAAATCAGAAATGGCGACATAGATGAAAAGGCTTTATTATAATAATAGAATTTAGTGCTCAAACTGTTTTTAATTTAATGGTAGATCGATTTTCTTGAGTTACCGAGTAGAATTTTGATGTACATTACAGTTATAGATGAAGAACAAAGAAAGACAATAGGGCTATTTTGGTAACAGAATCAATTTTTATACATGTTTGTTCAATTTACACACACTATTGTTCTTATTTCTAAATGATAACCTAAATCATGTCAACTACAGTCTTTATGGTAAACAAGAATAGAGAACAAAATAAACAATCAATAATTAATTATGATTTGATTAAATGTACTAATTGTTATACTGACATCCAGCTATATGAAAAATCTATTAGAAAAAATAACTATTGGTTTCACGAAAAATGTTTAGAATGAAAATAACAGAAAATAGAGATTTGATTTATTAAAATATTTGAATTAAATTAATGGTTTTCCAAACAAACGCTCTAAAACTTTTATCATTAACTATTAGACAACACAAATTTAATATGTCTAGTTCATAATCCAGATAAAATAGTATAATTGATGCGAATAATACTACATATATGATTTTAACATATTACTAATAATGACAGTAATTGATTTTAAAGATACAATAGTAGTCAGATCGGCCAATAAAGAAATATTGGAACAGAACTAGGTTAAATTGAAATTTAATCAATGCATATATTCTATATAACAATCAACAACGCATGACAAAAAATAGAATTACAATAAATGCAGTTGTAATGATTTTAATTGTATCAGTTCTAGTTCTTACTAATTCAAAACTAATTCATGCAGAAAGCATAGAGATTCTAAATCTTAACGTGGATCCTACTACAGTTATGGTTGGAGATACATTTTCAATTAATGCATCTATACTAAATAACTCTACAAATACGATATCAGTGCACAATAGCTGTGGTGGATCATTTTCAATATTATTTGATAATCACGCTACTGTTAACATGGAAAAAGTATGCAACTGGATGCCTATTCAAATAATATTAAACCCCGGTGAAAATGCTACTCTAACAAGTTTTGCTTCAAATTTAACTTACAATGCATCCTCATCTGGAACTGTAAATGCAAATGTGACTTTGTCATATGATATTATCAATCAAATAAATCCAGATTTGTCGAACACTGACAATATTATTTCAAAATTATTAGTGTTTACAATATATGATAAAAACAGTCAAACTGAAGAAGAACATCTAACCATATTGTCTCCACTGAAACAATTCAAATCGGGGATTGATGCAAAAGATATCCAATGCAAAAATGGTCTTGAATTAATAATTAAAGTAAAAAATAATTTTCCTGCATGTGTAAAACAAAATACAGTTAGTAAGATAGTTTTACTTGGCTGGATAAAATTAATGCAGGATAATTTATCTGAAAAAGACGAGTCATCTACTAGGATTATAACACTTGAGGACGATGGTAAATCAATTAGTCTTAAGGCAGATCAAAGTTTTCTTTTAAAGCTTGGTGAAGATTTTGAATGGAATATTGAAATTGATAATCAAACAGTTGTGAGTAGAGCATTAAACATCATGGTAGTTAGAGGTGCTCAAGGTGTGTATGAATCTCATATTCCAGGTCATGCGACATTAACTGCTGTTGGTGATCCTCCATGTCTTCATTCAGAGCCACCATGTAGAATGCATTCTATATTATTTACATTAGACATAGAGGTACTACAATAAGTAGTAAAATTTCTAAGATAAATGAAAACATAATAATCCATTGTAATATGTAGAATAAAATCAGTGTATCCTACATAATATTCATGAACAGAGTACAAAAACATAGTATCACCAAGGTAGACCATCATAGGAACTAGACTAACTCTGAAATACTAAAAACGGCAAATGTTAATCAATCTTTTGAATGTAAAGCAATAATAGATAACAAACGCAAAATCAAGTGTGAAGATAAAATGTCCAAAATGTAAGAAAACTGCAGAATTGTCAATGGATTTTTCTTTTGTAAAATGCGAAAACTGTGATTTGGATATGAGTTATGGTGAATATGTTAAATTTATTGCACATAATGAAACAACATATTCAGATATTCTTGGGGATTATACGGGTAGTACTGAAGGTCAAACTGCAGGGTCATTAGATGAATGGGATTAACAATATAGTAAAATCATTCAGCAGATTAAAATAATTAGATTGGTGAATTGTTAAACATCATTGGAATTTCTATTAGAAAATATACTAAATTTGGTTGGATTTTTGGTAGGACTCGCAATAGGAATAATGTCAATAATTGGATTTAGAAATACAGGTAGTCCCACACTATTTAGATTAACAATTGCATTTTTTTCAATCAGTATAGGGTTTTTTGTAATATGGGCAGGATACATGGTAGAGGATTTTGTAATAAAATCAGGCAACATAGAAAGATGGATTCAAACTTTAGGAATTGTCATTCAAACAGTAGGATATTTCTTCATAGCATTTTCACATAGTATCAAATCATTCTTTCCAAAATCAAAATATTTTAGAACTGTTGGAATTTTTCCGTTATTCTTGGTTTCTTCTGTCCAAATTGAACATATCTTTAGATCTGTTTCATTTATTTTACTGGCTTATGGTGCAATTGAAACGATGTTATCATATTTTGAAAACAAAAACAAAGGAGCTATATCAGTGGCAGTGGGATTGGCATTGTTAGCTCTTGGAGAATTTTTAGGATG
>JAEMQG010000024.1 GCA_022758935.1 Candidatus Nitrosopumilus sp.
TCAGTGAAACCTCTAGTCATAAGATAGAAAATTTGTTCATCGCCAATTTTTCCCACCGTTGCTTCATGTGTGATTGTCGCATCTTCTTGATTAATTTCCATGTATGGATATGTATCAGTTTTTGATGTGTCATCTAACAACAATGCATCACATCTTACAGTAGATTTTACACCAGTTGCACCTTTAGCAACATTGAGTAATCCTCTATATGTAGAACGGCCATCCAATCTACTGACAGATTTTGAAGTAATTTTTGAAGTAGTGTTTGGTGCTAGATGAACCATTTTAGCGCCTGTATCCTGATGTTGTCCTTTTCCAGCAAATGCTATTGATAGTGTTTCACCATATGCTCTCTCTCCCATCAAATAAATTCCAGGATATTTCATTGTAAGTTTACTTCCAATATTACCATCAATCCATTCTACTGTTGCACCTTCATATGCATAAGCTCGTTTTGTAACTAGATTGTAAACATCGCTACTCCAGTTTTGTATTGTAGTGTATCGTAGTTTTGCATCTTTATGTGCTACAAGTTCAACAACTGCAGAGTGTAATGATTCTGATGAATATACAGGAGCAGTACATCCTTCAATATAATGAATTTCAGAACCTTCATCTGCAATTATTAGTGTTCTTTCAAATTGTCCAATATTTTCAGCATTAATTCTAAAGTATGCTTGTAGTGGCATGTCAACTTTGATTCCTGGTGGAATATAGATAAAAGAGCCACCACTCCATACAGCGCTGTTTAATGCTGCAAATTTGTTATCTTCTGGTGGAATTATTTTACCGAAGTATTTTTTGAAAATCTCAGGATATTCTTTTAGGGCAGAATCTGTGTCTAAAAATAAAACTCCTTGTTTTGCTAAATCCTCCCTTAGACTATGGTATACAACTTCTGATTCATATTGAGCGCCAACGCCTGCCAAAAATTTCTTTTCAGCTTCGGGGATACCAAGTTTATCAAAGGTAGCTTTTACCTCCGCAGGTACATCATCCCAGTTTTTTTCAGTTTTTTCAGTCGCCTTTGCATAATAGTAGATGTTTTGGAAATCAATTTTACTTAGATCACCTCCCCAGGTTGGCATTGGCTTTTTCATAAAAATCTCATAAGATCGTAATCTAAAATCAAGCATCCATTGTGGTTCATCTTTCATTTTGCTAATAGCAATGACGGTGTCTTTTGAGAGACCCTTTTTGCTGAGATGCACATACAAATCAGTAGAGTCTTTAAAATCATATTTTGAATAATCCATGTTTAGATTTTCAGTAGCCATGCTCAATACAACATCGTTATATTATAAATACATGAGGAAAAATAGGCATAGCTAAATAGCTTCAGCTAAACTTTAGAGCTTAGCTAAACAAATGATCTAGCCAGAAAAATTAGTGTTAATTACTTGCAGATATATCATTATATGCATTGATAGATTTTACAATAAGAATTACAAAGTCAACACACAAAGAAATTCTCAAGATTACGGAACAGATTCAATCAAGAACAGACTTTGTCCATGATTGTTATAGTTTGTGATAGGAAAAATCTTAAATATAAAATTACAGAGAATTTGAAGATATCAAATAAGATCTAAGAATTTTCAGAAAAGCTTTGGATTAAAGTTGTTTTGCAGATGCAACTGCGTCTGGTGGAGAGTTGACTGGATCAACAGTGATTGTTACGCTATCAGTAGATTCTCTGCCATTATCATCAAATACTTTAAGCTCAAAGACTAAGACTTTGATTTCACCATTAGCCACTATAGGAGAAGTAAATGATGGAGTTATTGAAGAGACTGATGACAATACAACAGGTTCGCCTGAAAGTTGTGTCCACATGTATGAGAGTTTTTGACCTTCAGGATCATTGCTCTTGCTTCCATCTAAGGAAACTTTGACATCTTCATTCACAATTCTATCAAGACCAGCATCGGCAACTATAGGAAGATTCAATACATTTTTGACATTAATCTTCATGCTATCAGAACCAGTTAGTCTTCCATCAGATGCAGTGCATGTCATGGTAATTACTTTGTCTCCTACAACACTAGGAATTTGAACACTAGTACTTGCAGATGAACTGTCTTGGATTACAGATTCATCACTAGACGAAGACCACATGAAACTAACTGCGTCGTGGTCAGGGTCATATGCAGAGCATAATAGATTCAAGGAGGTATTTTCATCTGCAGTTACATCAGCCCCAGCATCTACAATAGGTGCACTGTTTTCAGGAACCACAATAATGATCACTTGATCAGAGGCACTTTGATTTACAGAATCAGTAGCTGTTAATTGGAATATCATTCGTTTATTCTCACTAGAAACTACGGATGGTGCCTTGAATGAAATTGATAGATCAGTACTATCAAATGAAACTGTTTCACCAGCAATTTGTTTCCATGAATGTGTCAAAGGACCATTTTCAGGATCAATAGCAACACCGGTTATAGTTACATCAGATTCTCCAATGACTTTTCTATCTGGACCAGCAGATACTCTTGGAGGTAAATTAACAGTGTTTATTGTTACAGATGCAGTGTCTTTACCGGTATTACCCTGTGAATCAGTAACAGTTAGTTCAAAAACTAATTTTTCAGAATCAGTTGTAATGTTAGGTGTAAAGAAGTACACTGAAAAGGTAGCCTGTTCATACAAATCTACTTTCATTCCAGATACTTGTGTCCATGAATATCTTATCTTATCATTATCAGGATCGCTGCCACTTCCAATCAATTTGACTTGAACATTTTCAGAAACAGTTTGATCAGGACCTGCATCAGCTATAGGTGAGCCGTTTGCAGGAATTACTTTAACTAATGCTAGTGCACTTGCCCAGCCATTACCAGTGGAATATCCAGATACTTGAAATGATAGCATCATCTCCTGTTCTGCAGGAAGTTGTGGGGCTGTAAATTGAACAGAAGAACCATTAAAGGAGCTTAATGCTACACTAGTTCCAATTAGTTGAACCCAAGAATAAGTAATTGGTTTTCCATTCGCTGTAGTACCTGTTGCACTAAGTGTAACTTGTTCGCCTTCATGTACAATTTGCATTGGGCCAGTTTGAATTTGGATTAATCTATTTGAAATAAGACCAGAGAGGGGATAAACATTTACAGTATCACTTCCAGAACCACCAAATCCATCCTCAACAGTTAGTTCAAAAGTTAGTGGATTAGATTGTG
This sequence comes from Candidatus Nitrosopumilus sp., assembly GCA_022758935.1. Lineage (GTDB taxonomy): Archaea > Thermoproteota > Nitrososphaeria > Nitrososphaerales > Nitrosopumilaceae > Nitrosarchaeum. The sequence continues at coordinate 3,186 of JAEMQG010000024.1, forward strand.
AAAAATCAAGAGATTGTGGAAGAATTGTGAGATACTTCCCATGAACAGATGATAGTTCTATAGGTTGGCCAGCTATCTGTTTCCAATTATAGGTTAATGCATCTCCGTCAGGATCTACAACGCTACTAACTAGAGTAATAATATTAACAGTATCATATGTAACTTGATCTTTTCCTGCGCTGACAATTGGATCGTGATTAACAGGATTTACAACAACTTCAACAACATCAGTGTCACTTTCTCCAACGGGGTCAGTTACAGTAAGTTGAAAAGTTAGAACCTTAATTTGTCCATTTACAACATCTGGAGCCATAAATTGTGGTTCTGCAATATTATATGATGATAAACTGACAGATTCACCATCAAGTTGAATCCATTGAAATTTAAGATCGGTGCCATCGGCATCAATTCCTTGACCGACAAGTGTCACCATTCGATTTTCAACAACATCTACAGAGTTGTCCTCAGCAAAAGAGTATGATACAGATCCAATTAGAAACAGACTAGAAACTAATGAAAATAATACAAATTGCGAATTCACTATCATAGCCTAAAAATTTCTAATATATTAACTATTCACTATCCTGAAAAAAAGCAATGAGTGAAAGTTGTATACACAATAACGAAGTATCGATCAGAATGTTTCAAACATTAGATATTTCTTTCAGGTAGTAAAATCACATAGAAATCAAAAAGCAAAGTCAATAGGACTTTGATAAAAAAGTTTAGAGAATATTTAGGAAAATCTAGGCGACTGAAAAGATATTCTTGATAGTATCAAAAGCTCCTGGAACAGTATGAACTTGGGCAATAGTATTTTGAACATCAAATTTTTTTAATTCATCAGCAGTAAAAGGACCAATTGCCACAACAGGTAATTTTTCTAAATTTTCCAATAGTGAGTTTTGATCATAATCGTTGGACATTATTTCAAAAAATGCCCTCACAGACGAGGCGCTGGTAAATATAATACCATCAACTTTGTTTTGTGAAAATAATTCTCTAAATTCATTCCATTGAGAAGTATCTCTAAACGCACATACATCGTATAGATGAATCTCTTTAACATCGATTCCTATTTTGTTTAATAGTTGTTTTAAAAACGGCGTAGATGCCCCACTTCTTGGGACAATTACTTTTTTTCCCACAGCATGTAATTTTGTAAATAACTCGCCGACTCCTACTGAAGAATAGATGGTCGGCATATATGCGACTTTAATTCCCTCATTTTCTAGGGCAATTTTTGTTTTGGGACCTACAGCTATAACAATAGTATTTGCCACTGCAAGTTGCAATTTTTGAAAATTAGAAATTTTTTTTGCAGTATCAAAAAGAAGCGCTACAGCCTTGGAACTCATAAAAACAGAATAGTCAGGATCATATTGTTTTATTGAATCTAAAAATTCATCTACAATCTTTTCACCTTTACTAACTAGTTCAATGGTAGGTAAGGGAAGAGGCCTCATATCACTCATAGTAGCTAAATCTATGAATTCAGAAGAATCATCTTTTGACCGAGTAATTGCTATAGTTTTTCCTTTAAACATTTTTTCTCCATCCTATAATATTGGATAAGCCTACAACTTTGCCTATTATAATATTACTAGGGGCTTTAATTTTTTTAAGCTTTACAAGTTTCCCGATATTAGACACAGTTCCAATTACTATTTTCTGTTGTGGAGTAGTACCGTTTTGAATTACAGCTACTGGTGTTTGTTTATCCAAACCGCCTGCAACAAGCTGTTTGCAAATAATATCAATTCTTGAAAGTCCCATCATAATGACAATAGTATCAACAGATTGTGCAATACGCTTCCATTTGACTACTTCATGTTTCTTTTCAGGATCCTCATGACCTGTAACAAATACGACTGAAGATGAATATTTTCTATGAGTTAGTGGAATTCCAGCATAAGTAGCAGAGCCGATTCCAGAAGTGATTCCTGGAATTATCTCATACTTTATTTTATTTTCTTTAAGATATTCGGCTTCTTCTCCTCCTCTGCCAAAAATTATTGGATCACCACCTTTTAGTCGAACAATATTTTTCTTGGTTTTTGCAAATTTTATCATTAATTCATTGGTATTATTTTGATGAGTGGTGTCATCACCTATTTCCCTCCCAACATATATTTTTTCAGTGGATTTTGGAATCATCGCAATTATTTTTTTACTTACCAGTCTATCGTAGAGCACCACATCTGCTTTTTGTAGTAGTTCAACTGCCCTTAATGTGATTAGTTTGCTATCCCCTGGCCCGGCCCCAACAAGATAAACTGTGCCTGTCATTGTCTATTCCACTCCTCCACTTTTTGTCTCCAATTTATTGCAAGGTCATTTACTCCTTTTTCACGTAGTTCTTGTCCTACAATTTTACCAAGAGAGAGAGGATCGTTTTTCGCCCCAGATTTCTTTACAGAGAGTGATTTTTTTCCATCTACTGAAAAAGCAGATACGCTCAAAGTCATTTCATGTCCATATGACTTTGCATAAGCGCCAATTGGGAATCTACACCCAGAATCAACATAATCAGAGAGAGCTCGTTCGGCCTCTATTTCCAATCTAGAATCTATATCCTCTATTTTTTTTAGCATTGCAATTGTATTAGGGTCATCTTTTCTTGAAATTATACCAAGTGCACCCTGTCCGGGAGATGGAGAAAAGTCTTCAATACTCAGTGGAGTGAAAGCAACATCGGCACCTAATCTTGTAATTCCTGCTTGTGCAAGAACAACTGCATCAAAATCATTACCAAATATCTTTTTAATTCTTGTTTCAATGTTTCCTCGTATTGGACGGACTATAACATTGGATCTTTTTCGCATAATTTGAACAGCACGTCGTAGAGAGCTTGTACCAACAACTGCATCAGATTTTATAGAATCAAGTGTAGAACCATCAGAAGAAATGAAAATGTCATTAACCATCTCTCTTTTTGGAATGCAAGATAGAATCAAATTTTCAATTAGTTGTGAAGGTACATCTTTGAGACTGTGTACTGCAAAATCTACTTCGTTATCTGCAACTGCCTTGTCAATTTCTTTTTCAAATATTCCTTTTTGATCAATTGTGAATAGGGGTCTTGCATCAGTATCGCCTCTAGTTTTTATTGTTTTGATTTCAAATTCTGTGTTTGGATTTATTTTTTTTAGTTCTGTTATTACCCAATTAGTTTGTGCCAAGGATAATTGACTTCCTCTTGCACCGATTACATATTTCAATTCTTCACCGACTTTAAAGCAATATCAAAAGCATCCACAGTGTGATTTAGATCAGATTGTGTGTGAGCATCAGATAGAAAAACTACTTCAAATTGTGATGGTGCAATGAAAACTTTATTTTTTAACAAAGTCGAAAACATTTTTTTGAATTTTTTTGCATCCGCATTCTTGGATGTTTTATAATCTATGACAGGTTTGTTTGTAAAGAAAATCTGGAACATTGATGAGGTAAAATTAATTTGGTGGGGAATTTTCATGTCAGTAGCCATATTGTCTATTGCATGAGTCAATAAGGCATTATATCGTTCTAGTTTAGTGTAGAGTTTATTTTTGATTTTATTTATTGTTTTTATTGAGGCAATAGCAGCGCTGACTGAAATTGGGTTGCCAGCGTATGTGCTGGCTTGGTAAACTTTACCACCTGGTGAAAGTAAATCCATTATTTCTTTTTGTCCTCCCACTGCTGCAACAGTAAATCCACTTCCAAGTGCCTTGGCCAAAGTGGTAATGTCAGGTTTAATTTTGAAATGTTGTTGGGCACCTCCAGGAGCTACTCTAAATCCGGTAACCACTTCATCAAAAATTAAAGGAATGTCATTCTCTTTTGTAATTTTTCTAACATTGCTTAGGAAATTGTTTTCAGGTAAAATTAATCCCATGTTAGCTAGTATTGGTTCTATTATTACTCCTGCAATGTCTTTATTTTTCGTTATAGTCTTTTCAAGGTCTTCAACATTGTTATATTGTACAACCAGAGTATTTTTTGAAACTTCATCTAATCCGCCATCAGATACTGAGATTCCATTGTGTGCCAAGCCAGATCCTGCTTTTACCAAAACAGAATCATGTGCTCCATGATAGCATCCTTCAAACTTTATTATTTTTTTCTTTTTTGTGAATCCACGAGCCAATCTTATGGCAGTCATTGTAGCTTCACCTCCAGTGTTTACCAATCTAACTTTCTCAATTGATGGAAAATTACCAATGATCAATTTTGATAATTCAATTTCAGATTTAGTTGGAGTACAAAATAGAGTTCCTTGTGTTAATTGTTTTGATACGGCATTGAGAATTTCTTTTCGTCGATGTCCTAATAACAGTGCACCATAACCATTACAGAAATCAATGTATCTGTTTTTGTCCTCGTCCCAAATGTAAGCACCGTGTGATTTTTTTGTAAAGAACGGATATGGTTCAAAATACCTAACAGGGCTATTGACCCCTGATGGAATTACTTTTTTAGCATCATTGAATAATTTTTGGGAATTAGACAATAATCAATTGGAGTTTGGGTCATTATTATTCGTAATAATTCATAGAATTTTATTTCGCTTGTGGAATTTGTTTCGGAATAGAAATGCTATGATAACAGTTCCCACATAAGGCGCAGTCCAATATAACCATAAATTATCCAACACGCCTGAGAATAATGCTGGGGCTAATGCCCTAGCAGGATTCATAGAAGCACCGGAAATAAAAGCCAAAAAAAAGATATCTAAACCAACAATTCCACCAATCACAATTCCGCCAAATCCTTTTAGTCCTTTTGTGTAAACTACGGTAAAAATCACAGCCATTAACAAAGCAGATGCTAAAACCTCAATTGAGAATATTAAAAACAAAGGAAAATCATAATTTGGAGCATTTGCCCCAAGATTTACTCCAGTGCCAATAAAACTCATAACAAATAAAGAACCAAGTAATGCACCAATAATTTCTGCAGCAAAATAATATACAATTTGAATTTTTGAAATAAATCCTGTAATGTAATATCCAATTGTCACAGCGGGATTAAAATGTGCTAGTGAGATTTTTCCAAAAGAATAGACTCCAATTATTAATGCAATAAATGGTGCAACTGCAGCAAAAGCAATTCCCAGGGTTCCACCTGTTTGAACATCATAAACAATGGAACCGGTTGCAAATACAACAAGAATAAAGGTTCCAATTAACTCAACTAGAAAAATTTGTAAATTGGAATAGGCCATCAAGTATTTTCCCCAAGAGATTGAATTAAAATCAATACTTTTGTTTTTATTTGATCACGGATTTTTCGTACTTCTTCTATTGATTTTCCTTTGGGATCTGGAATTTGCCAATCAAGAACATCTTTCATAAATAAAGCAGGGCATGATTCTTTGTCAATACATCCCATGTTGATTGCCGTTTCAGATTCACCTATAATTTGTTGAGATATGTGTTTTGGTGTGTGATTTTCAATGTCGATGCCGATTTCCTTCATTGCTTGTAATACAATTGGATTTACTTGAGTGCTTGGTTTTGTTCCAGCACTTAATGCTTCAAATCCTTTTGGCATGTATTTTCTAAAAAACGCTTCAGCCATTTGGCTCCTGCCAGCATTTTCAACACAGACAAAAAGAATTTTTTTCATAACATTTTGAATTGGATTGGGATTTTTTACAGTCTTTGTCACTAGACCAGCAACTTTATGCTCTTGACTTTGTCTCCTTCCATGTATCTTATAACGATTTACAATATGTTTTGTTTAATTTTAATGTTATCTCAATTGAATATGACTCACACAAAAAGTTTGATCAAAAGCATTGCCAAATACGAAACTCCAGCACTAGCAGGAATTGTAATAATCCAGGCCCAGACTATTCTTTTGCCTATTCCCCACCTAACTGCAGAAACACGTTTCACCGAACCGGCACCCATGATAGCACCAGAAATTGCATGGGTGGTACTTGCAGGAATTCCAGCGTACGCCAAAGCAGCTAAAATTGTTGCACCGCTAGTTTCTGCAGCAAATCCCTGATATGGTTTTAGTTGTGTTATTCTTACTGCCATTGTTTTTACAATTTTCCAGCCCCCAAAAAACGTTCCAAGACTTATTGCAAGTGCTGCCATTATTATGACATAAAACGGTATGTCAAATTTTGTGATCACGCCTTCTGTTAACAAAATTAGTGCAATTATCCCCATAGTTTTTTGGCCATCGTTTGCCCCGTGTGTCAGCGAAAAATAAGCCGACGACACAAGTTGTAGTTTGCCAAAAACAGAGTTGACTTTGGCGGGCTTTTTGTTTGCAAATATTTTGATAATTAGGGTTGCAAGTAAAAATGCACCAACTAACCCTACTATAGGTGAAATAATTATTCCAGTTACTACCTTTTCAAGTCCTCCAAAAATTATTGCCTGGGTTCCAGCACCTGCAATACCTGCCCCGATTATACCGCCTATAAGGGCATGACTACTCGAAGATGGAAATCCCCACCACCAGGTGATTAGATTCCATGCAATTGCGCCAGATAATGCACCAATTATGATATGAATTGTTACAAAATCAGGATTGATTATTCCCTTCCCAATTGTTGTTGCTACTGCCACTCCAAAAAGAAATGGGCCAACAAAGTTTGCAGTGGCTGCAAGAGTCACTGCATGGAGAGGTTTAAGCACTCGAGTTCCAACAACTGTTGCAATGGAATTTGCTGCATCATGAAATCCGTTTATAAAATCAAAAAATAATGCCGCTATTATTGCGACGATAGCTAGTTCATACATAATTATCGCTAACCGTATTTTAGGACTATATCTTCAATGACATCTGCAACATCTACGCATCTATCAGATGCAGTTTCCATTGTTTCATAGATATCTTTCAGTTTAATGATAGTAATAGCATCATTGCTCTCAAAGAGTTTTTCAATAGATTTTCTATACAAATCATCTACAGTATGCTCAATATTACTTGTATTTCGGCAATGAGTCATTATATCTTGAGGATTTTTAATATTTTTTAATTTTGATATCATGTATTCGACTTCTTTTGTTGCATTTACGAGTTCTTTTGCGATTTCTAGTGTGTAAGGTGGCGGAGTAGTAATTTTGTAACTACGCGTTCGTGCAGAAATTCCATCCATAAAATCAATTACATCATCTATTTTTGAGGCAATTCTTTGCATGTCTTCACGATCAAAAGGGGTAATGAATGTTTTATTTAGTTCCGCAAAAACATCGCGAGTAAGAATATCAGCTTCGCTTTCAAGATTTTTAATTTTTGTGTGTTGTTCGGTATTACTAAGATCTGAAAATAAAATAACTAGTGCCTCAGAAGTTTCCACTGCTTTTTTTGCCAGATTATCAATAATTGCTAAAATTTCCTTATCGTTTGATTTTATCCAAGAAGGCAAATTTCCCATGAATTGGATGAAAGAAACTAGAAGTTAAAACTGTTGACCATTGATCATTGTGAACTATATAGAAAGTAAAATCTTTTGGCTATAAAAAATTAATCGTATTCAAAATAATTCTAAAAAACGATCAAATATTTCAAACATTATAAAATAAAAAATTTATTTTCTAAATTCTGGAGCCCATTGATCTGTGTTTTTTAGATCGCTAGAACTAATCATTTTTGCTTTTTCAACTTGATTCATTTTTTCCATACCTGGATTCTGTGGAGTATACCCCTTGCATTCAAAACTAAATTGATCCACAAGAACAAACCCTTTTCCAGTGTATCCCTCTTCGTTATCAGATCTTGTAGTTACAACATAGTTTGTTATTTGACAATCACGGTACTCAAAAGATCGAAGTACATCTCCACCCTTTGCCAAGTATACTGTGACATCAAAGAATTTGTAGTTGTATTCAAATCCTGAACTGGCAAAGTATTTTTGGGTTTCATCAGCTGCCGCATATAGATATGGAGTTCCGCCAACAAGTTTTTCCATTGTGAATGAAGGTTTGGATCTACCAGTTGTCTCACTACTTTCCTGAGACTTTGATTTAGCAGTACCAGAAGATAGAGTTGTGGTTCCATATCCACCTGTTTGTGAAAATTGCTGAATTGGTACCATCTCACTGCCATCTCTAAATTCAAATAATGCAGTAGTGGTGACGTTTTCTACAAATACCATTTTTGAAGGTTGTACTGATACTGTTAGTGCCTCGATGTCAACAATTCCCAATCAGGCAATAGTTGCAAGCGCAATCATACTAATTGCAGTTATAGTAATGACAATCTTGTAACTCAATATTGTTTGAAATTATTTAAACAGTATAAAAGATGATGGATCTGTAACTCGTTTTTGTTACAAGTTTTTCACGTATAAAAAATGTTGAAAATAAGTTTGAAAATTAGTCACTAAAGATGTTACAATGATATTAAACAGGTATTAGAAAATATAAAACTTGATTTTTAAAAAATGTTTCAAATTTGTAAAATAAATTATTTTGGAAATGTCTTAAAATTATTTCCAAAGGTACGATAAAATTATTAAAAACAATGAGTCAAATTTTTAAAATTAATCACATTCCATCATAACTTTGATTCAATCAAAATGGTTTGTTTACTTCCCGGGTAAACACATAGCTTGCCAAGCCTATCATTACAAGCACAAATGCAAGAATAATCCCAATAGATAGTAATGCAGAAATTCCTCCTTCTGTAACTCCTGTCATCATCTCTCGAACTAGCAAAACCGTATAGGTAACTGGATTGAATTTTGCGATGGTGGCCAACCAGTCAGGCAATAGTTCTAGTGGAAAGAGTGCGGGACTCAACATAAACAAAGGCATTCCAAGAAAATTTATCACCCCCCAAAATGTTTCTTGAGATTTTGCAGTGGCAGCTACAATAACTGAAATGCCAGAAAAGCCCAATGAGAACAAAATCACAATTGCCATAATTGGTGCAATCATCAGGGGATTTGGAAAATTAACTCCTATTGCCAACGCTATTCCCAAAATCAAACTAGCCTGTAATGCAGAAATTAAAGAAATTGCAGACATTTTTCCCAGAGCAATAGACGAACGTGAAATTGGAGATGTCAGTGCCTTGTTCATAAAACCATATCTTCTATCCCAAAGAGTATTAACTCCACCAAAAATACTAGTAAAAATCGCAGTCAGTATAATTACGCCGGGGGCCATAAATTCAATATATTGTCCTTCAAAACCAACTGATTGAATTAATGGCTGAGTTCCTGAAAATGTGTTCCCAATTACAATTATCCAAATTGAAGGTTGGATTAATCTGATTAAAACTCCACTACGGGATTTTCTGTATCGTTTTAGTTCTCTCCAAAAAATGGTGTAAGTATCATACAATAATGAATTCATGCGCGAAGCCTTTTCATCTTTGCATGTTCTCGTTTTCTATTAAATCCAGTATCGTCGTCTCGGATTTCCCGACCAGTATAAGAAATAAAGACATCATCCAATGTAGGTCGAGTCAATGAGATCGAAGTAATTTTAATTCCAAGTGCAACGGAAATCTGAAAAATTTTAGGAATTACTTCGGTTCCACTAGATACAAAAAGAGTAAATTTATCATTATCTTTGTTTATTTTTTTTACCAAATCTATTTGACTTAATTGAGACAAAAAATCCTCCGAATTTTCATTTTCAAAAGTTAATGATATTATTTCATTACCCATGGCATTTTTCATGTTTTCTGGAGTATCAATTACCTGAATTTTACCATTATCTATAATTCCAATTCTATCACATAGTTGATCTGCCTCTTCCATATAGTGAGTTGTAAGAAAGATTGTCATTTGGAATTCTTTGTGGATTTTTTTAATATACTCCCAAATTTTTCTGCGTGTTTGGATATCCAATCCCACGGTAGGTTCATCCAAAAATAAAACCTTTGGCTGATGCAACAACCCCCCTGCAATATCTAATCGTTTTCGCATTCCTCCAGAATATGTTATTACGGGATCATTTTGTTTATCAGATAATTCAATTAGTTCTAGTATATCGTCAATTTTTTTATTGATCTGGTCTTTTGGTATATGATTTAATCTTGCTTGCAAAAGCAAATTTTCTCTACCTGTTAGATACTCATCTACAGTTGATTCTTGTTGCACATATCCGATGCTTTGACGAACTTGTTTTGGGTGAGTCATTACATCATAACCTGAAACTAGAGCATGTCCAGAAGTTGGCTTGAGCAGTGTTGTGAGTATCATTATGGTTGTGCTCTTTCCTGCTCCGTTTGGTCCAAGAAATCCAAAGATCTCGCCGGCTTTAACCGTGAATGAAACATCATTTACTGCATTTACAGTACCAAAAGATTTTGAAAGTGATCTCGTCTCTACAGAATACAATACTTGGATCGCTTATCTCAATTATAAATTGCTAAGCGTTAAAAAAATAATTGTCTCATAAAAAATTTAAGGGCCTTTTGAGGTGATTAGAGTATGAAAGGACTTTGCCAAAAATGTCACACGTCAAATACAGAGATAACAATTGAAAAAGGAATTCCTGTTTGTTTGAAATGTGGTAAAAAGACATAAAAAATCATAGTCAGTAATTTTGGAGAAAAATATAAAAATTTATACGAGTTTTTTGTATTCTTCTTTTGTCATTCCAAGAATGAGTTTTTCACCTATTCCCCAAACTTCTGATTTAGAAACTACTTTAGAGTGAAGTAACCCATCACTGATTTCAATTGAATCCAATTCATTTGTATCGTGATTTTTGTGTAGTCGTTTTACTTTACCTATCTTGTGACCATCGATGTCAATTACTGGAATTCCGGTTCGTATAGGCGGTCTGCTAAGTAGCAAAGTTTCTTTGGTGAATTTGTCAATGTAATCTTCAGAAAGGAAATAGTCCTTGTTGAATCCCTGATGAATGGTCACCCCTGTTACTGTGAGAGTATCTTGGCTAAGGTGAATGTGTTTAATTTTTCCATATTCTATGCCTTCTCTATCAATGACTTTTTTTCCAATCAAGTCACTAGCTGTTATCATATTAGCAGGCACGTTTTCTAGTTTGACTGACATACATCATGATATTCAGATTTGCTTATCATACCAAATATCAGAATTTTCTAGCAATGAGGTTAAATTACTTGACAGAAATATTGCTACATGCCAATTGAGGAGAATCTATTTCGTGCTATTTTGAGCACAAAGGGCAGAAAAACTGGAAGAAGGCATTCAGTAATGCTTCGTGCAGTACGATATAACAAAAAAATATATTTTTCAAGACACAGGCCAGATGGGGATTGGTTTAGAAACGCCATAGCAAATCCAGATGTAGTTATAGAATACAACAATGTGGAATATACAGGTAGGGCAAAATTAGTCGAAGACGCTGAATTGGAAAAAAAAATTTCCCAATTAAAATATCCGGGCGAAAGTAGAGCGGATGAAAAAAGAGTCTCAATAGAAATTACACTATATGAATAACGGTTGTCAAACCCCTTCGATCAAATTCCACATCGTTTTCCATTTCACTAATAGTGACGGTAAACGAGATTACATCTCGTTGCTTTGCATTTTCTGCATGAAGTTTAAGATGGATATCCATTAAATCAAATTCTTGCGTAGGTATGTCTTTGTCATCTAGAAATGCTCCACATGTAGATTCGATTCTAAATCGATCATCTTTAAAATGAAAACCAAGTTTTGTCTTTCTGCCTTCTCTCCCACTGGATTTTACATTAATGTCTATAATACCTGGTTTTGCCATAGCATAGCTTGATTTTCCATTTACAAAAACTCCAATTTGGAAAGGTTTTCCTGCAGTTGATTCCGCCATTTTTTGGATTCCGTCATTCATTACTACATCAACTGCTTTGATTGTTTGAGATACCTTGGCGATCCATTCATTTGTTCTTTCAATAGTGGCACGAATGCCATTACGTCTCTTTTTGTCTTCCTCTTCTGGAAGTTTGTAATAATCAACCCATGCTTCATAGTCATGAGATATGTCTTTGATAAAATCCATACAAGTTATTTTGTAATCATTGACATTATCTGTTCTTTCAGAGGAATCATCTATTCTCAAACCATTATAATCCATTGGAAGTGCCAATGTTAGGTATTATTTTTGCATCTAAAAAAACTAATCTTGTCACAAGATTAATGATTATAATGGGTTTTCAAATTACAAACACCATGATATTCTCTGAATTAGTATTAGAACTACAACAACAATTGAAAACTAATTTGCCACAAATTCGCTTTATGCTAAAGAAAAGCCCAGCCATGGCATATGCAAGAATTGTGGAAATTGGTAAGGAGGTAGGCAAGAATTATAATATCAAATTAATAGTAAATTTTCCCAAAGAAGGCAGAATAGATGAATTTGACATGTATGGTAAACGAGATCTAAGCTTGATTATTGATTATGAGAGAAAAAGATTTCCAATCAATAGAGAAATCATAAAAGAAAAGGCAAAAGAGATTTTAGGGAATATACAAGTTCAAGACGCTTACATGTATGAAAATAAAGAAGGAGTTAGAGTATTTTCAGACAATTGGAAGATAGATATTCTTCCTCATTCAGTGCATATCTGGACTGAGTTTGATGAAAATGTTACAAAATTTTGTGATTGGTTAATGGAAAATGCATATGAAATGAAGAGAAAAATATGATTCATTTTCAAGATCAAATTCTAAGCAGATTCTAATTTTTCAAGCAATCCAAAAGCTTCATAGTTTTTAGGTTCTAGTTTTAAAATTTTTTTGCAACAGACTATAGCTTCATTTTTTTGTTGCAATAATAGATGAGCGTTTGTTTTTAGCATCAAAGTCTCAACATCGTCATTTTTTATCTCCAATGCCTTTTCAAAATAAGGTATTGCTTTTTTTGCATCTTCCAGGATAAAATAGATAGCCCCCATAATAAACAAATAATCAGAATCATTAGAAAATTTCACTTTAAGACTTTTTCCAAATTCTAGAGCCTCAACATAGTCTCCATCTTTAACTAATTTCTTAAGATGTCGTTTGGGATTACTAAAGAGGCCAGTCATTTTATCAGATGTATGGATTTTTCAGCAAATTATTACAATTTGAATGTAAGTGAAGAAGAATTTGCCAATGAACATTAAAAAAATTATGATGAAATCTTCATAATCCCTTCTTTGATCAAGAATTGAATTCCTTGAACGAAGGAGTTATCATCAATTGAACCATCTGCCCACCATCCAGCATTATTTTTAATCCAAGATGGAATTTTTTGTGAGGTATCAGGACTACCAGATTTGGCTGCAATAGGAAGATCAATTACAAGATAATCCAAAGGATTAGTTGGAACAATTTCTGGTGGAGCTAATCCATATACATAAATGACATAATGAGCGGTTCCAGGAGGTTCTTTAACCATCATATCAATAGTAGATAATCCAGATGGAGAATAGATATAATCGTGACCTTGTTCGTTTGCGATAGAACGTGTTGCTGGAAGAGTAAATTTATCGTCAACAACTAGAAGATCATACTGAACTTGATTCAAGAATTCTACATCGTGTTATTTGCTAAGAAAATTACATTGCCATTTCATTGGACATCCTTGTACAGGATATTCTGGAGCATAGAAAGCGTGAATTTGATAAGAAAAATTTTTGGTTGGCCTTTGAATTGAATTAGTAAGTGAATCAGTTTTTGGGCAGTCTTTTAATTCTGGGTTGACAGCATCAGAGGTGATACCTACAAACGGATCTTGTTGCACGTTTTCTTTATACTCTAATAATTCAAATTTATACTCTGATGGCGGAATTCCAGATGAGACATGTGTATATGTTTGAGCCTTTACTGGGAATGGAAACCCATCAA